>NZ_FOEG01000006.1 GCF_900110585.1 Aquisalimonas asiatica
CGCACCTCGGACCAGGGCGCCCGACCGGTCAGGGTCAGTACGCCGGCAATCAACACCGCCAGCAAGGCGGCGTAGATCAGCCACCGCAGCGAGGCCGGGAGGAGCAGAGCGACGGCCGCCAGGCCATGGACAGAGCGGCGCCAAAGGAGGGAGTGCTGAGGGTGTTCGGCCACGGGGACATCCTTGTCCGGAAGGCGTTGTCAGTTCGGTCAGTCTAAAGGAACCCTGACCACAGGTGAACGGCTCAGGGGTGGAAGTGCTCGCGCCGGGCGGTGTAATCGTCGATGAAAGGCTGCATGCGGGACTCATCCCAAGGCTGGAGGCCACTGATCACCACCTTCTTGGAGCCTTCGCCCACCACGTGATCCCCATCGACCACCTGGAAGCGCAGCCACTCTTCGCCGCGCTTGCCGTTGACATCCAGGCTTGCCGTCTCCAGCACCATGTCGAGACCCGCCGTGACAGCGCCCTTCAGCTCGAACGCCATGCTGTCGTAGAGCACGAGCGGGCGGTCGGGGTTGAACATCATCTCCCGCTGGCGCATCAATGGTTCGAGAAACTCCGGGAAGTTGCGCCCGGAGAAGGCCGAGTACCGGCGCACGAAAGCGTCCACCACCTCGGCATCCCGAATCACTGCGCCGCTGCGCTCCACCTCCAGGTAGACCTTGCCGTCCACGTCCGCAATGGTCAGCGGGCCACCCTCGTCGGCCTCCGGAAACACCAGCGGCACGTCATCCCCCACCATACCGCGAAAGCGGAATGCCATCCGCTCCGACACGCCGTAGTAGCCGAGCACCAGGGCGAACAGCAGATCCCCGGGAACGCAGAACCGGCGCGCATCGGCGTCGTGAATCGGGTTGAAATCGCCAGCGACTTCCTTGGCGAAGCGGCTCGCCTGGCTGGCGGAAATCCGCACCACACCGTCCTGGAGCGCGTGGTAAGCATCGAGAAACATGGTCAAGGCCAACTCCCTGGTCGAGGTCGGGGTGAGCGTCAAGTGAGGAGGAGCGCGCTTAAGCCCCGCCTGGCACTGGCCCGGGAAAAATAACCGGCCAGTCGGTCAGTCACAACGTTGGAATGCCAAAACGGACCGGCTCGATTATAGTCGAGGATCGGGGATCACCATACGGGGTGGGAGGTAGCGCAATGAACGGTTCTTTTCTCAACGACCTGCTCACCAGTGTAACCCAGCGCTATGCCGGGCGCTTCCGGAGCCGGGCGGACCGAGCCGGACACGGCGCCGACGCCCTGCTCGAACAATGTGATGACCTGCTGGCCAGCGACGGTGAGGTCTCCGGCCTGGGCCGCGCACGCACCGCGCTCGCCACTTACGAGACGCTGGGCGACACCGAGCGACTCGCGTTCTTCCGCGGCCTCGCCGCACGCTACGCCCCGGCTCCCGAGCATGTTGCCGCCGCCTACGCCCGCTATACGGACAACCCCGACAGCAGCAACGCGCAGGCTCTCAGCATCGCGGCGCGGTCGGCACGGTCCGAGCTGCTGCGCCGCCTGAACACGCCCCCCGGGCATACGTTCGGCCTGGTGCGCATGCGCGCCGATCTGCAGCGCTACCTGCGTGAGGCGCCGGAGCTGCAATCCGTGGACACGGACTTCATGGAGTTGTTCCGTTCATGGTTCAACCGCGGTTTCCTGGTGATGCGCCGGATCGACTGGACCACGCCGGCGCATGTGCTCGAGAAGATCATTGCTTACGAAGCGGTGCACGCCATCCACACATGGGATGACCTGCGGCAGCGCGTCGGCCCGGACAACCGCCGCTGCTTCGGATTCTTCCACCCGGCAACCGGCGATGAGCCGTTGATCTTCGTGCAGGTGGCGCTCACGCGCGGGATACCGGATCGCGTCCAGCCCCTGCTGGGCGGCCCGACAGCGGAGGACGCGGCCGACACTCCCGCCGCCGACGCGGACACGGCGACGTTTTTCAGCATCAGCAACTGTCAGTCGGGGCTGCGCGGCATCTCGTTCGGCAACTTCCTGATCAAGCAGGTGGTCGAAGAGCTGCGCAAGGAGCTGCCCGGGCTGACGCACTTCGTGACGCTGTCGCCGATGCCGGGTTTCGCCGACTGGGTCCGCGCACTGCCACCGGCCGCACTGGAGGGGTTCGACGCCGCGGAACAGGAAGCCATCACGGCACTGGTCCGCGGCGACCCGGCCGCGACCCTCGGCGGCAGTGCCTCTGTCCTGCGCAAGCCCTTGATGCAACTGGCCACGCGCTACCTGGTGCTGGAGAAGAACCGGGACGGGCTGCCGCTGAACCCGGTGAGCCGGTTCCACCTGGGCAACGGCGCGGAGGTCCATCGGGTCAACTGGCTGGGAGATGCCTCCGCCAACGGGCTGCAACAAAGCTTCGGCATGATGGTGAACTATCTCTACCGCCTCGATGACATCGAGCGGAATCACGAGGCGTACGCCACGGAAGGCCGGGTTGCCTGCTCCAAGGACGTGCAGCGGCTGACCCGGCAGGCGAAGGCCATGCCGGTGCCCGCCTGAGGCGGAGCACGATCGGCTCAGCCGCCGACGTGGGACATCTCCACTTTCCACTGCAGCGGCGTGGCCTCGATGGGCGCCGTGTTGTTGGTGCGCATCTCGGAGTAGCGGTCCCGGCGGTTGCCCCAGATATCGCGGATGATCGCCGCAAGCTGGGCGTCGTCCACGGAGGGGTCGCGCAGGGGGGTGCGCAGGTCGTGCCCCTTGCCCGCGAACAGGCAGGTGAACAACTGCCCCTGGGAGGCCAGGCGGGCGCGGGTGCAGGTGCTGCAGAACGGTTCGCTCACCGACGAGATGATGCCGATCTCGCCGCCGCCGTCGGCATAGCGATACCGGCTCGCCACTTCGCCGGTGTAATTCGGATCCAGCGGCTCGATGGGCCATTCTGCGTCGATGGCGTCGCGGATCTGCGCGGCGGTGATGACGTCATCCAGGCGCCAGCCGTTGCTGTTGCCCACGTCCATGAACTCGATGTAACGCAGAATATGCGGCGTGTTCCGGAAATGCTCGGCCATGGGCACGATCTGGCCCTCGTTCATGCCCCGCTTGACCACCATGTTGACCTTGACCGGATTGAGCCCCACCTCCGAGGCCGCCGCGATGCCGTCCAGCACCGGCTGCACCGGATAGTTCACGTCATTGATGGCCTTGAACACGTCGTCGTCGATGGCGTCGAGACTGACGGTCACCCGGTTCAGGCCGGCGTCCACCAGCGACTGGGCGTGCTGGGGCAGCAGCGTGGCGTTGGTGGTGAGCGTGATGTCGTCGATGCCGTCGATATTCGCCAGCATCTCGATCAGCTCCGGGAGGTCTTTCCGCACCAGCGGCTCGCCACCGGTGATGCGCAGCTTGCGGACGCCCTGCTCGGCAAAGACGCGCGTCAACCGGGTGATCTCCTCGAAGCTGAGCAGCTCCCTGCGCGCAAGAAACGGGTAGTCCGAGCCGAAGATCTCCTTCGGCATGCAGTAGACGCAACGGAAATTGCAGCGATCCGTTACCGAAATGCGCAGATCCTGCAGCGGGCGTTCGTAAACGTCCTGCGTGGCCATGAAGCCGCCTCCCGACACGGTACGCCGCCGTGCTGAACCGATTAGCCGCACTCCCTGCACCCTTGAGCGGCGATCCGTCACCTGTCAGCGTCAGTGTGACACAGACATGTACCGGAAATGAATCAAACGTGCACCGCGCTGGTGCTTCCCGAACGGGCAGGATAACAGACACGGTGGCAACTCAGTCCTGCCCCCGGTAACGCCGCACGTGGGCCGGGTCATAGAGGGCGCTGTCGCGGAACAGCCCCGGCCCCAGCGCCGGCCCCACCAGAATCAGGGCGCTACGCCGCAGCGTCCAGCCCGCCGTGACCGCGGGCAGCTCGCCCAGGGGCGCCCGCACCACGGTCTCGTCCGGCCACGTCACCCGCAGTGCCACGGCTGCCGGGCAATCGGCACCATAGTAAGGCGTCAGTCGGGCCACCACGTCGTCGAGCGCGTGCAACGACAGGTGCAGGGCCAGAGTGGCGCCGGTGGCGGCGTACGCCTCCAGGGTCTCGGTCGGCGGCATGGAGGACGCCCGCCCCTGGGTGCGGGTCAGCACCACGGACTGGGCCACCTCCGGCACGGTCAGTTCCCGCTGCAGCGCCGCGGCGGCGGCACTGAACGCGGGCACGCCGGGCGTGAGGGTGTAGTCGATTCCGGCGGCGTCGAGCCGGCGCAACTGCTCGGCCACGGCGCTGTAGACCGACAGATCCCCTGAGTGCAGCCGCGCCACGTCGAGCCCCCTGGCGTGGGCATCGGTGAACTCCGCCATGATGCCGTCCAGGGTCATGGGTGCGGTGTTGACCAGCCGCGCATTCGGTGGCGCGTGAGTGAGGATCTCTTCGGGCACCAGAGAGCCGGCATACAGACACACCGGGCAGGCGGCGATACGGTCGCGCCCGCGCAGGGTGAGCAGGTCCGGGGCGCCGGGGCCGGCGCCGATGAAGTGAACGGTCATGGCGTCTCCGTTATCCAGTGGTCGGCATCAGTCAGCGCCAGGGCGCAGGTGGCGGGACCAGCCGTGCGGCGGGGAATGAGCAGCCGCGCGCCGGGGCCGGCGGCAGCCAGTGCGGCCGCCTCGGCAACGGCGGGCAGCCCCACCGCCGCCTCGGCCAGTCGCGAACGGGTGACCGTGGCCGGCTGCCACGCCGAGAGCTGGTCCCGGGTGACATAGACCGGTGACAACCCCACCCGTCCGGCTACCGGTTCCAGCAACCCGGCCGGCCGCTTGTGCGCCGGCGCCGCAAGGCGGGCGACACCCGCGTGGGCATCCAGCAACCCGGGTACCTCTTCCAGCACGGCCATCACCACTGCGGCCAGCTCGTTCTCGGTGCAGCGGCTGGCGAACCCGACCCCCAGGGCGATCACGGCCGCACCAGCGTCCAGATGGTCACCGGCCGCAGGGGCTGCCACCCGTGGAACCCGCCCAGGGGCTCGCTGCGGCTCACCGCGAGGCGGGTCAGCTCGCCGCCCCAGCGCGCGACCGCATCCGCGAGCACGGCATCGCCCTCCACGGTCACGCTGTTGGCCACCAGGCGGCCACCGGATGGCAGCGCCTCGTGGCAGGCGGTCAGCAGGCCGGCGGTGGTCAGGCCGCCACCCACGAATACCGCATCAGGCCGCGGCAACCCGGCCAGCGCTTCAGGCGCCCGGCCATTGACGCAGGCAAGATCGGGCACACCGCAGGCCCGGGCATTGGCCTGAACGCGCTGCGCACGCTCCGGATCCGGCTCGACCGCAACAGTGTGGTTGTGAGCATCCGCCAGCATCCACTCGATGCCCACGGCGCCGGACCCGGCTCCCACGTCCCACAGGGTCTCGCCACGGCGTGGCGCCAGTTGCGCCAGGGTCACGGCCCGCACCTCGCGCTTGGTGATCTGGCCGTCGTGCTCGAACAGGGCGTCCGGCCGCCCGGCCGTCGCGGATAGCACTCTCGCGCCGGAAGCGGCCTCGCAGGCAATGGCGATGGTATTGAGGTCCGCCGTGCGCGGCCGGTCCCAGGTCGCCGCCGTGGCCTCGATGCGGTGCTCGGCGCCGCCACCGAGATGCTCCAGCACGGTCATGGTGGATCCACCGAAGCCATCGGCGCATAGCAGCTCCGCCAGCGCCGCCGCAGTGGTGCCGTCCCAGCTGAGCACCAGCAGGCGTGCACCGGGCTGCAGCCAGGGACGCACCCGCTCCAGGGCGCGGCCGTGCGCCGACAGGCAGCGGGTTGTCTGCAGCGGCCAGCCCATGCGTGCCGCCGCGAGGCTGAAGGCGGACGGCGCCGGGTGGACCATCATCTCCGCCGCCGGCACCTCGTGCGCCAGGGTGGCGCCGATGCCGTACCAGAAGGGATCGCCACTGGCGAGCACGCAGGTGGGACGGCCGCGGCGACCGGCAATCCAGGGCAGGGCATCGCTCAGCGGCGATGGCCAGACGATGCGCTCCTGCCCCTCACGGGCCGGGACCAGATCCAGATGGCGCTGACCGCCGAACAGAGAGTCCGCCCCGGACAGCGCTTCCCGGGCGGCCGGCGCGAGACCGTCGACGCCATCCTCGCCGATGCCGATAATGGTGAGCCAGGGGGGTATGGTGGCGACGTCAGTCATGACGGCTCCCTGAGCGTTTCCACCATGCCTGTGGGAGCGGCTTCAGCCGCGACCGGTTTCCCCGTGGTGCCAGAGTCGTCGCGGCTGAAGCCGCTCCCACAAGGAGACGTTCCACAAGGCCCAGCGCGGGAGCACACTCATGCAGGTCCTCATCCTTGCCGGCACCAGCGACGGCAATGCCCTGGCAACGGCGCTGGCCGGGCACCCGGTGATCCGGGCGCAGGCATCGCTGGCCGGCCGCACGCGCACGCCCGGCAACCTGCCGGTATCCCACCGCGTCGGCGGATTCGGCGGTGCCGAGGGCCTCGCAACCCACCTGCGCGCTGACGGCATCGATGCGCTGGTGGATGCCACCCACCCCTTCGCCAGTGGCATCACGGCCAACGCGGCCGCGGCCGCGCGGCAGACGGGCATTCCCCTGGCCATCCTGCGACGGCCGTCGTGGACGCCCGGCCCGGGCGATCACTGGCTGCCGGTGCCGGACCTCGACACCGCCGCCGACGCCCTGCAGGACCTCGGCCACCGGGTGCTGGTCACCACGGGCCGACAGGGACTGGCTGCGTTCGAACGCACCCCGGACAAGCACTACGTCATCCGCACCATCGATCCGCCCGAGCCGCCACCGGCCCTGCCCGACGCTGTCTACCTGCAGGCGCGCGGCCCGTTCCGGCTGGCGGACGAACAGGCACTGATGGCCGGGCACGGCGTCGAGGTGCTGGTTTCCAAGGCGAGCGGCGGCGATGCCACCTGCGCCAAGCTCGGCGCCGCAAGGGCGCTGGGCATCCCGGTGGTGATGGTAGAGCGACCGCCGGAACCCGTCGGCGTGCCGGCGTTCACCGACGCCGCGGAGGTTGTCCGCTGGCTGGAGGGACTGCGTCGGTAACGGCCCCGCCGGGCCGCGGTTGGTGGACCTGAAGGTCCACCCTACGGGTTCGACGGGACCTGCGGGGCTGGGCATCGTCATGCACGCTCCTCCGGGTAGTACCGCGGCGTATACACGTACCGCCGGCCGCCGCGCTCGATCACGCGCGTTGTGGACGCCCCCACCAGCACCAGGGTGCGCATGTCCGCATCCGCCGGGCTCACATCCGCGAGCGTTGTCACGTGCACGCGCTCGCTCTCGCCCCGGCCGACCGCGGTCGCCAGCATCACCGGCGTGTCCGGCGCATGCACCGAGCGCAGCACATCCAGCGCGGCGCCCAGCTGCCAGGGCCGCGCCTTCGAGATCGGGTTGTAGAACGCCATGGCGAAGTCGCCCTCCGCCGCCAGGCGGATGCGCCGCTCCACCAGGGACCACGGCTTGAGATTGTCCGACAGGGACAGCACGCAGAAGTCGTTGCCCAGGGGCGCGCCGAGCCGGGCCGCGGCGGCCTGCATGGCGGAGACGCCGGGTTCGACGGTGACCTCCACCCCGGACCACCGGCCGTCGCGGTCGGCGTCCAGCGCTTCCATCACCGCCGCAGCCATGGCGAACACCCCGGGGTCACCACCCGAGACCACCGCCACCCGGCCGCCTTCACGGGCCAGATCCAGGGCGTGCCGGGCGCGGTCCAGCTCCTCGCGGTTGTCGGAGACATGGCGACGGGCGCCGGCGGTGCCAACCCGGTCCACGTAGGGGCCGTAGCCCACCAGATCCGTGGCGTCCTGCAGGGTGTTCGCCGTCTCCGGCGTAAGCCAGTCCGGCCCCGCCGGGCCGACGCCCACCACGCGCAGCCAGCCGCTCATCGCCGCTCCCCGGTGCCGGGCACCACGATCATGGAGAAATAGGGCGCCCTGTCCACACTGGCTTCCGGGAGCCGGCAGCAGTACTCGGCCGCCATGCTGGAGCGCTCCACGTACCAGGCGCGCTGGCACATGCCCAGCCGCTCGAGCACGGCGACGATGCGGTCGAGATTGCTGCCCACCTTCATGATCACGGCGGCATCAACGCTGGAGAGGCGTTCATGGAGCGCATCGTCCGGGAGCGTGCCCGGCACCACCGAGAGCACGTCGTCACGCATGGTCAGGGGGGTGGGCAGGAGCGCGGCACTGCTCATGATCGACGGCACGCCCGGGATGATCGTGGAGGGGAAGCGGTCCTTGAGGCGCAGGTAGACGTGCATGAAGGAGCCGTAGAAGAACGGGTCGCCCTCGTTGAGAACGACCACCGAGCGGCCCGCGGCAAGATGCCCGGCCAGCATGTCGGCGGAGGCATCGAAGAACGCCTCGATCCGGTCCCGGTAGGCCTGGGAGGTATGCGGCAACTCCGTGGTCACCGGATAGACCATGGGCTCTTCGCGCTGCCCGCCATGGATATGCGCGTCGGCGATGTCCCGCGCATTGCCCCGTTTGCCGCGCTTGCAGAAATAGGCCACCACGTCCGCCGAGGCGATCAGCCGCGCGGCTTTCAGGGTGATGAGCTCCGGGTCACCCGGCCCCGTACCGATGCCGTAGAACCGGCCACCTTCAATACTGTTCAGGGTCGTCATGCGTTCACCACCGATCCGTTGCCAGCGCGTTCACCGCCGCGGCCGCCATGGCACTGCCGCCCCGGCGACCGAACACCGTCAGGTATTCAATCTCCGGCGCACGCGCCGCCAGCGCCTCCTTGCTCTCGATCGCGCCGACAAAACCCACGGGAATGCCAAGCACGGCCGCCGGTCGCGGCGCGCCGGCTTCGAGCATCTCCAGCAGCCGAAACAGTGCCGTCGGCGCATTGCCGATGGCCACCACGGCGCCGTCGAGCTGATCCCGCCAAAGCTCCATGGCCGCCGCCGAGCGGGTGTTGCCGATGCGCTCGGCCAACGCCGGGACCCGTTCGTCCCGAAGGGTGCAGACCACCGGATTGTCCGCCGGCAGCCGCGCACGGGTGATACCGTGGGCGACCATCTGGCTGTCGCACAGGATGGGCGCACCGGCATCCAGGGCGCTCCGTGCGGCCGTCGCCACACCGGGCGAGAAGCCCACATCGGCGGCCAGATCGGTCATGCCGCAGGCGTGAATCATGCGCACCACCGCCGGCACCACGTGCTCCGGGAACCGGGTCAGATCCGCCTCCGCCTGAATGATGGCGAACGATTCCCGGTAGATGGCCGGTCCGTCCTTGATGTAGTCGTCGTGCACGCTGTCAGGCATGCCAGTCTTCCTCCTCCACGCGCCGGACCACACCATCGCGGCCCAGCCTGTTGATGAGATCGTTCAGGGTCTCCTGCGGCGTCTGCCGCTCCCGTGCGAACACTGCGTCCAGCGCCATGAGGCGGCGGTGCACCACAGCCAGCGGCGCCGCGGGCCAGTCCGGCGCGGCGGCGATACCACCGCTCAGGGTCACAGCGTAGTGCTCCCCGTCCGCGACCAGCATGACGGCGGCGCACGCCGGCGCACCGCAGCCCTTGCCGCAGCCGGAGACGTGCAGCCGCTCGCCGGCGGCGAGCAGCGCCGGCATCGCCGCCTCCAGCACCAGGGCGTCGTTCCGGGTCGCGGTGGTACCGGACGCACAACCTGGCGCACCGACGCAGGCACCGAGCCCGAGGCGGGGATCGGCCGGTTCGGTGATGACACCCAGCGCAGCCAGCGGCTCCAGCGCGGCGACGCCGACCCCCGCAAGCAGAACACTGCGCCAGGGCGTCAGTCGCAGCGTGGGTGTGCCGCCCGTCGCCGCGTGCCGCTCCGCCACCACGGCCAGCTGCCGCAGCTGCGCTGCATTGAGCGCACCGAACGGGAACGCCGCGTGTACCCAGGCCCCGTGGGGCGCGACTCCCGGTGCCGGAGGCCCCACCGCGGGCACCGGCACCGTGCCGGCGGGCTCGGCCAGCTCAGCCAGTGCGTCCTGGAACGGCGCGACACCGCGCTCGGCCAGGGCTGCAGCCATCCGCCGCGGCGGGTCGTCGTCCAGCAGTCGCGCCAGCACGCGCCGGGCAGCAACGGCGGCCTGCTCCGGAGCAACCCGTCCCAGCGGCACCGCGTCCGCCCCCCGGCCGCCAATGCTCAGCCGATAGCGCAGGCCACCGTGATCACAGGTCACGGCGTCCAGGCGCAGGTCGGCATGGACGCAGGCGATCCCTGTCACGCCACCGCCATCCACGACCACGCCGGTCTTGGCCGGCAGGCGGTGAAGTGCGGTGTCGGCGGCGATGCCGTCGGCCACGGCCCGCGCCACCGGCGTGATGTCGGTGACGGCATCGGGGTCCAGGTCGGTCGCGGGGGCGGCCAGCACGTTGCGTACCGCCTCCCGGTCGGGGTCACTGTCGGCGACGCCGGCCGCCACGAGCGCGTTCTGGGCGCCCGTCAGGGTTGCCGGGCGCACCCCACGCAGCTGCAGGTTGCCACGGACGGTGAGCTCCAGCGCGCCGTTGCCGTATTCTTCGGCCACCTGCGCCACGGCGCCCACCTGCGCCGGCGTCCAGCCACCGATGGGATGGCGCAGGCGCAGCAGCAGCCCGTCGCCACTGGCCATGGGCGCGGCCACCCCCGGGCAGGCACCGCGCACGGCGCCGTTATGGTTGGCGCGCGCCCCACTCATGGTTTCACCCGTGTGCCCCGGGCCACCAGCGTCAGGGCCACGGCGCCGGCGATGGCGGTGGCCACGCCGAGCATGGCAAACGTGGCCCACCACGGCACCGCACTGGTGCCGAGCAGGCCGTGGCGGAAGCCCTCGATCAGGTAGTACATGGGGTTGGCCAGCGACAGGCTCTGCCACGGTTCGTCCAGGCGGCTGACGGGGTAGAACAGCCCGCCCAGGTAGATCAGCGGCGTCAGCACGAACGTGGTGACCACCGAGGTGTGGTCGAAGGTGCGCGCATAGATACCGTTGATGAGCCCGGCAAAGGAGAACAGCAACGCGGCAAGCACCGCCATGCCGGCAATGCCCACCGGGTGGTGGAACTGCAGCCCGGTCAGTGGCAGCGCCAGCGCGGCCACCAGCAGCCCCACCAGCAATCCGCGCAATACGCCGCCGGTGACGAAGCCGGCAACGATCAGCCACGGTGGCATGGGCGCCACCAGGAGCTCCTCGATGTGACGCTGGAGCTTGGCGCCGAACACCGCCAGGGTCACGTTGCTGTAGGCGTTGGTGACCACTGCCAGCATTACCAGGCCGGGCATCAGGAACTCCGTGTAGCCCACGCCGCCGAGGGTGCCGATCTCCCGCCCGACCAGCTGGCCAAGCACCACCAGAAACAGGGCCGCAGTCACCACCGACGGCAACAGTGTCTGGATCCAGGTGCGCACAACGCGGCGAAGCTGCTTCACCACCATGCCGCGATAGGCATTCCAGTAGAGCGCCGCTGTCATGCCGGTGCCTCCTGCCGGCTGCGCAGGCGCTCCAGGAACAGCTGCTCCAGCCGGTTGCTCTTGTTACGCAGACTGATCACCTGCACCCCGGCCTCGGTGAGCGACGCGAACAGGGTATTGAGATGCCGGCCCCGGGGCACGTCCACCTCCAGGGTGCGGCTATCCACGGCGCGGACCGTGACGCCATCGAGACGGGGCGGTTCCGGGCAGTCAGCGGCCAGATCCAGCACCAGGGTGTCGTGGTCCATCCCCTGCAGCAGCGCAGTAGGGCTGCCGCGGGCGATGAGGCGACCGTCGTCGATGAAGGCGAGGTCGTCGCAAAGCTGCTCCGCCTCCTCCAGGTAGTGCGTGGTGAGCAGCACCGTGGTGCCGGCGGCGTTCAGCCGCTGCAGCACGGCCCAGAGGTCGTGGCGGGCCGCCACGTCCACCCCGGCGGTGGGCTCGTCCAGCACCAGCAGGCGCGGCTCGTGCGCCAGGGCGCGCGCGATCATGAGCCGCCGCTTGAGGCCACCGGACAGCCCCCAGGCGGTCTGCCGGGCACGGTCGGCCAGCCCCAGCAACGACAGCACGACGTCGGTGCGCTGGCGCGCGCGCCGTGGCGAAAGACCGTAGTAGGCAGCCTGGGTAGCGACGATCTCCGCCACCGGCTCGAAGCTGTTGAAGTTCACCTCCTGGGGGACCAGTCCGATGAGCCGCCGCGCGGCAACGGGCTCCCGCGCCAGGTCATGGCCGAACACGCGCACCGTGCCCTGTTCCAGCCGCACCAGCGAGGTCAGCAGGCCGATCAGCGTGGTCTTGCCGGCGCCGTTGGGGCCGAGCAGGCCGAAGAAACGGCCGGCATCCACCGTGAGATCCACCCCCGCGAGACCGGTGCGACCGCTGGCGTAGTGTTTGGTCAGGCCTTCCAGGGCGATTGCCGGCGCGCTCATGCCGCCACCCCAGTGGTCGCCGTGCCCACCAGGCGACCGCCTCGATCCACGGCGCAGACATCAAGCATAACGGCGTCGGGCAGCGTGCGGCGGGCCTGATCGTAGGCGCGGGCACAGATCCGGTCCGCCAGGGGAATCCCGGCGTTTTGACACAGCGAGAGGGCCTCGATGCTGGTGTTACAGGCTGTCATGCGTATGCGCAGGTGGGTGTCGGCACCCAGGGCCGCCGCTTCCCTGGCGAGGCCGTCAAGGTCGATGGCGCACTTGCGGCTATGGGTGTCGGCATGGCCGGCGGCGAACTTGCTGAGCTTGCCGAAACCGCCGGCCAGGGTGACCCGCGGCACCGGATGACGCTTGATGTACTTGAGCACGCCCCCGATGAGGTCACCCATCTCGATCAGTGCCATGTCACCGAGGCGGTAGCGCGCACGCGCCATGGCCTCGCTGGAGCCGCCGGTGCAGCAGGCGAGGTGGGTGATGCCGTTGGCGCGGGCCACGTCGATGGACTGGTGAATGGAGGCGATGTAGGCCGCACAGGAAAACGGCCGCACGATGCCGGTGGTACCGAGGATCGACAGCCCGCCCTGGATCCCCAGACGCCCGTTCATGGTGCGCTCGGCAATACGTTCGCCGTCGTCCACGCCGACAAAGAGGGAGAACCCCCCGCGATGACCCAGGGCGGCGGCGCATTCAAGAAGATGGTCGGTCATCATGCGCCGTGGCACCGGATTGATGGCCGGCTCGCCCACCGCGACAGGGAGGCCGGAGCGCGTGACAACCCCGACGCCGGCACCGGCATGGAAAGTGATACCCGACTCGCGGCGAGGCTCGACGCGTACCCACACCCGGGCGCCATGGGTGGCATCCGGGTCATCGCCACCGTCCTTGATGACGCCCGCTTCGGCGCCCTCCCCGGTGCGCCGGAGGTCATTGAGGACCAGCTCCACGCGCTTGCCCTTGGGCAGGACCACGGACTGGCGCTCGCCCACCTGATCCCCCAGCGCCAGACGCGCGGCGGCGGTCGCCGCGGCCGTCGCACACACCCCGGTGGTCAGGCCGGTACGCAACCGGCCATCGCCATCACGGCTCTCCGGACGCATGGAGGGCGCGCCGGTGGTTGTCTGTGGTTGCTGCGCGTCAGTCACGTCTTGCGGTCCCACGCCGGATGATTGCGCGACGGGAGCGGTGGCAGGGTGGATACCGATCTTGGGGGACAGGCGATCACCACCCGGTTCCGCCGCACCCCGCGGCACCAGGGAGTTCAGGCCGGTCTCCGGACTCGTGGCGCGGGGTCCGTCCCCGGCGGATCGCCTTCCCGACGCACCCGGGCGGGCATCGTCAGTGGCCTGTGATCCGGTTGTCACCACATACCGTTGCGGGGGCAGCGCCGGCCTTGCACAAAAAGGATGCGCACCGGCTTCCCGATTATCCCCGGCTGCACTCGGGGCACCTGAAGCTGGCTGTACCTTATGGGACCCCCGGGGGGTGGTCAACCGGGACTGCCAATACAATCTGCTTACACTAGTTATGCAATACTGATCATCCAAAGACGAATCCGAGAGCGGCATGCCATGGCAGACGACGACGCGCACGACCGGACAGTGGATGCGGATGAACTGGCGCGCTACCGCGCACTCGCGGACATGTGGTGGCAACCCGACGGCAAGCTGTGGCCCCTCCACGTACTCAACAGGCTGCGAACCGGGTACATCCGTGACCACCTGTGCGAGCGATACGGCCGCGACCCTGCCGGCCCGGCACCACTGGCGGGCCTGCGCATGCTCGACATCGGCTGCGGCGGCGGACTGCTCAGCGAGGCCATGGCCGGGCTCGGGGCCAGCGTTCACGGTGTGGACGTATCCGACAGCAACATCCAGGTGGCGCGCCTGCACGCCCGCGAACAGGGTCTGGCCATCACGTACGAGACTGCCACGGCCGAAGCGCTGGCCGGACGCGGCGCCCGCTACGACGTGGTGCTGAACATGGAGGTCGTGGAGCACGTGGCCGATCTGCCAGCGTTCATGGCTGCCGTGAACCGTCTGATATCACCGGGCGGACACACCTTCGTGGCCACCATCAACCGCAACGCGGTCTCGTTCGTCGTGGCCATACTGGGCGCGGAGTACATCTTCCGGTTGCTGCCAAGGGGCACGCACCAGTGGTCCCGCTTCCCCACGCCGGGGGAAATGGAGACGCTCCTGGAGCGGGACGGCATCACGACGGTTCGGCGCACCGGCGTCAAGGTCAACCCATTGACGCGGCGCATGTGGCTGTCACCCTCTGAGAGCGTCAATTACATGCTGCTGGCCAGGCGCCAGGCAGAGGGGGAGATATGAGTGACGAGCCACGGCCCGTCGCCCTGGTAACGGGCGGTGCGCAGGGCATCGGCCTTGGCGTGTCGCAAAAGCTGCTGTCGTCGGGGTGGCGCGTCTCGGTCATCGATGTGGACGGCGAAGCACTGGCGGCGCTGGACGAGGACAGCCGGGATGACGGGCGGCTGTTCACGGTGCAGGCGGACGTCGCCGACGAGGCGGCCGTGGAGAGCGCCGTGGATGCCACGCTGGTGCACTTCGGCCAGCTCGACGGCCTGGTGAACAATGCCGGCGTTGCCGATCCGCTGAGCGGGCCGGTGGAGGCGCTGGCCCTGTCAGACTGGCAGCGCTGGCTGGACGTCAACCTGACCGGCACCTTCCTGCTCAGCAAGCACTGCACGCCGCATCTGGCAGCGCGCCGGGGTGCCATCGTGAACATCGCCTCCACCCGGGCGTTGCAGTCGGAGCCCGACAGCGAGGCCTATGCGGCGAGCAAGGGCGGCGTGCTGGCGCTCACCCACGCGCTGGCGGTGAGTCTCTCCGGACGGGTTCGTGTCAACGCCATCAGCCCGGGCTGGATCGCGGTGGAGGACTACCGCAAGCCAAGCCTGCGCACGCCCCCCGCGCTGACTCCCGGAGACCATGCCCAGCACCCCGCGGGCCGGGTCGGCCGACCGGACGACGTCGCGGATCTCTGCGCCTTTCTGCTCTCGGACGCCGCCGGTTTCATCACCGGCGAGAACATGGTGGTCGATGGCGGCATGACCCGCCGCATGCAGTACGCCGACTAACCGCCGGTCACTAGCCCTCGGTCCGGTGCCCGGATTCCGAGGCATCGGCCTCCGGACGCGCCTCGATGATGCGCACCTGGCGACTGTCCACGTCCACGTCCAGGCGGTAGACACCCGGTTGCAGCACGTCGGTATCCAGCACCGACTCCGCCACATCCTGCTTGGCCTCCGGAAGGGCGTCGCCGCTCTCGGTCTCGAAGCGGATATCCTCCATCGCCACCGCCCCCAGGGACAGTGTCAGCCACCCGGCTGCCACCACCAGTGCGCCCGGGCCGGGCGTCGGTCGACCTGCTTTCATATCACGCTCCTCCTGGATGTGCTCATTCGAGGGCCCGTCACCGATCGTCCGTTGACCGTTTCCATGACAGGGCGTTCCGCATTCCTGCTATGGTCGGGTCTCCAACAAGAACGAAGAGGCCGCCCACCGTGGACACCAACGCCCGCCCTAACGCCGTGCTCACCGTGCTGTGCGGCGCCTTCACGGGATTGGTCGTGATCGTCTTCGCGCGCCTGGCCTTCGGCGTGCTGCTGCCGCCCATGCGGGCCGACCTGGGCCTCACCTACCAGCAGGCGGGCACCCTCGGCACCATCACCGCACTGGGGTACCTGCTGTTCGTGCTTGCCGGGGGTGCCGCCGCCGCGCGCTGGGGGCCACGCCGGGCCGTGGTATTCGGCCTGATCACGGTGGGCATCGGCTTCGCCGGGCTCAGCGTCGCCACGGCCTATCCGGCGCTGCTCGCACTCAAGGCGCTGCTCGGGTTCGGCACCGCCTTCAGTTTCGCCCCCATGGTCTCGCTGCTCGCCGCATGGTATCCGGAGAAGCGCGGCTTCGTCATCGGCTGCATGTCGGCCGGGATCGGCGTGGGCACGCTCCTGATCGGTTTCATGGTGCAGTGGCTGCAGACCCTGTTCGGCGACGCCGCCTGGCGGGTGAGCTGGGGCCTGTTCGCGGCGGCAGCCGCAGCCGTGGCGGCGCTGGTCATCGTGGTGGTCAGGGATCCGCCAAGCACGCGGGTCGCGGCGGGGGAGCGGCCGCCCTCAGCGGAGAAGTGGCTGATCTACCGCCACCCGCGCATGCTCATCGTCGGCAGCGTCTACGGCCTGATCGGGCTGACCTATATCGTGCAGGCGGTGTTCATGGTGAGCTTCGTGGTGGAATCGGGCCACCCGGAGCGGACCGCCGGCCAGCTACTGGCAATGATGGGCCTGCTGTCGGTGGCCTCCGGACCTGCCTGGGGCACACTCTCGGACCGCTGGGGGCGTGGCAATGCCCTGCTGACGGCCATGCTGCTGGTGACCGTCGCCACCATGCTGCCGCTCATTGACCAGAGCCTGCCCATGTTCTTCGCCCACTACCTGATCATGGGCTGCGCCGTGAACGGAACCTTTGCGCTGATCCAGGCGAGCAGCACCGATCAGGTGGCCCCCCGGTACATTCCCATTGCATTCAGCTTCGCCACGCTGGTGTTTGCGGCCGGTCAATTCGTCGGGCCGGCCATCGCCGGGTGGCTGATCGAGACCACGGGCGATTTCCGGTCGGCGTTCCTGTTCACCACGGCCGGGCTGATTCTCGGCTGCATTCTCACCGCATGGATCCGCCGTTTCCCGCGTGAACTGGCGGTCGGAGACCCGCCGGAGCCCACGGCATCCACGGCCCGGGACGGCTGATCAGAGCGCACTGAGGATTGCGCCCACGGCGGCCGCGGCCGAGACGCCCAACACCGCCGGGCGCAGCCAGTCCCGATCGAGCCAGCGCGCAACGCGGCCGGAACCCAGAAAGCCGAGCGCAATGGCGGGCAGCAGACTGACTCCCATGATCAGCTCCGCAAGCCCGAAGTGACCGGCCAACGCCAGGGCCGTGAGCACGATCACGCCACCGGGGACGAACACCGCCGACAGCGTGCCGCGCAGCCGGGCGCCGGAGAAACGCTGAAACGCCAGGGCCAGGGGCGGGCCGCCAATGGATGTGGTGGTCGCCATCAGCCCGGCAAGCCCCCCGGCCCCGAACAGGTGCGGCGGGCGTGGGCTGGCGACCCCGCCGGCCAGGCTCAGGACCACGGCCAGCAGCACCAGTGACCCGAACACCAGCCCCAGCATGTCCTGCGCGACGACGCCCAGAACCAGCCCGCCAAGGGCGGCGCCCGGCACCTGGCCGACCACCGCCCAGCCGGCATCGGGAAAATGCACGGCGCGCCAGTCACGCATGAGAATCAGTACCGGCAGGCACATGCCCGCCACCACCATGGCGCCGGGAATCAGCGCGGGCTGGATCAGGTACAGCAGCGGCGCCCCGACCATTCCGAGCCCGAAACCGATGGCGCCCTGCAACAGCGACCCGGCCAGAATCACGGCGCTGGCCAGCGCCCACTCACCGAGGCTCAGTGGCAACTCCACCCTTGCTCCCTGGACTGTTCCGACGACGCGTTGGAGTCTACCGGGGTTCGCGCGCGGCGGCGATGGCCGGGGCGGCAGCCGCTGATGCCGGTCGTCGCCCGACGCCTAACGGGCGTCCAGGAATCGGGTCAGGGCAGCGACCGTTGCCTCGGGCTGCTCCACGGGCGGCAGGTGGGCCGCGGCGGGGATGATCTCGAGCCCGGCGCCGGCGATGCGCGCCACAATGGCCTCGGAAGCCGCCACCGGCGTGCCCGGGTCGTTCTCGCCGACCACCACCAGCGTCGGCACATCAATGGCGTCCACCTGCGGCTCCAGGTCCATGCTGCCGATGGCCTCGCAGCAGCCGGCGTAGCCTTCGGGCGGCGTGCGCAGGAACATGTTGCGGATGCCGGCAACGGGGGTGGAGCCGAGGAAGGCGGGGGTGAACCAGCGCTCCATGGCACCGTCCACCAGGCCGTCCAGCCCGTCGGCCCGCACCTGGGCGGCGCGCTCGGCCCACATGGCCGGCTCCGGCATGCGCATGGTGGTGTCGCACAGGATCACGCTGTGCAGCCGCTCACCGTGGCTGCCGGCCAGCTGCTGGCCGACCATGCCGCCGATGGAGAGCCCGCAGAAATGCACCCGGTCCAGCCCCAGCCCGTCCATGAGCGCCACGCAGTCCTCCGCCAGCCCGGCAATGGTGTAGGGGCCGTCCGGCACCGAGGTCAGCCCGTGCCCACGCATGTCGTAGCGCAGCAGGCGGTAGCGGCCCCGGAGCCGTTCGGCGACGGCATCCCACATGCGGAGGTCGGTGCCCAGGGAGTTGGCGAACATCACCACCGGCGCATCGGCGGGGCCTTCGAGGGTGTAATGGATGACGCCGTTGTCGTGTTCCAGAAACTGCATGATCGGCTCCTGCGCTCAGCGGGTATATCCCGGGACGGGCCGATTCGGTGGACCTGAAGGTCCACCCTACGAGCCTGTGCCCCCAGCCGGGACGTATGGGCGTAGGGTGGACCTTCAGGTCCACCAACCGGAACCCGAACCTACTCCGGATCCTGCAACGGCGGCCGCACCGGCGGCAGGTCGGCGAACTCGCCGGGCCGCTGCTCGGCGTTGGCCTGCATGGCCTCGCGGATCTCGGCGTGCTGGAGCATGCTGGCGTTCCACACACCGATGTAGTCCAGGCTGTCCGCCACCGAGTGATCCCGGGCATAGTTGGCCATGCGCTTGGTGCCGTGAATGGCCAGGGGCGGCTTGGCAGCGATCTCCCGGGCGATGCCCATGACACCCTCCAGCAGGCTGTCCTGGTCCGGGAAGACGCGGTTGACGAGGCCCACGGCCTGCGCCTCCTCCGCGGGCATGCGCCGGCCGGTGTACGCCAGCTCCCGGGCCACGCCTTCCGGGATCAGCTTGAAGATGCGCGGGAACGTGCCCACATCGGCGGTCATGCCGATGTTGATCTCGTGGATGGTGATGAAGGCGTCCGCCGTGGCGTAGCGCATGTCGCAGGCGGTGATCAGGTCCACACCGCCGCCGATGCAGCCGCCCTGGATGGCCGCCAGCACCGGGACCCGGCATTGCTCCAGGCAGGAGAAGGTGTCCTGCATGGCGCGGACCGTGTGCTGGAATCGCAGCCCGGCCTGCCGCTTGGCCATGGGATCATCGTCACCACCGGCAATGGACTCGAACGCCTTGATGTCCAGCCCGGCCGTGAAGTGCGGCCCGGTGGACGAGATCACGATCACCCGGGCGCGGGCGTTGTGGTCGATATCGCGGATGATCGCCGGCAGCTCCGTCCAGAACGCCGGGATCATGCTGTTGCGCTTGTCCGGGCGGTTGAGCACCAGATGGGCGATGCCGCCCTCGATGGTCACCTGGAAGCAGTCGTGGCTCATGGCCGTCTCCCTTGCAAGGCGTCAGTACCCGCGCAGGCGGGCGAAACGCTGTGCGTGATAGCGCTGATCGCCGAAGGTCTGCTGGGCGGCGCGGGCACGCTTGAGAAACAGACCCACGTCGAACTCGTCGGTCATGCCCATGCCGCCGTGCAGCTGCACGCCCTCGTTGGTGGCCAGCTCGGCCACTTTCGAGGCCCGGGCCTTGGCGAGGCTGCAGAGCTGATCCGCATCGTCGTCGCCTTCGTCCAGTGCCGACAGCGCCGCGATCACCGTGGACTTCAACAGCTCGATCTCGCTGAACAGGTCCGCCGCCCGGTGCTGCAGCGCCTGGAAGGAGCCGATGGCGACGCCGAACTGCTTGCGCTCCTTGAGATACTGCACGGTGCGCTCGAACACCTCCTGGGTGAGACCAAGCAGCTCCGCGGCCAGGTGCGCGTTACCGATATCCAGCAGCTGCTGGAGCACGGGCAGCCCGTCGTCGACCTGCCCGAGCACCGCCTCAGCGGGGAGTTCCGCGTCGTTGAAGCGAACCTCCGCAGCATTGCGGGAATCCACCATGATGGTCCGCTCCACCTCGACACCCGCCGTGCCCGGGTTCACGAGGAAGAGGGTCACGCCATCGGTGGCACGGGCATCCCCGGACGTGCGCGCGGCGACGATCAACCGGTCCGCCACGTGGCCATCGAGCACGAACGTCTTGCAGCCGTTCAGGGTGTAACCGCTGCCATTATGCTCGGCGCGGGTGCGGATGCACGCGGGGTCATGCCGGCCGGATTCGTCCACGGCCAGTGCCAGCAGCAGCTCGCCCTGACCCAGCGCCGGGAGGAGCTCAGCCTGTTGCGCCTCGGACCCGGCCAGGGTAAGGGCGGAGACACCCAGCACGGCCGAGCTCAGCAGCGGCGACAGTGCCAGCGTCCGCCCGCTCTCCTCCATGATCTGTCCCATGCCGACGTGGCCAAAGGCGAAACCGCCGTGCGCCTCCGGGATCAGCGTGCCGGCGAAGCCCTGTTCGACCATGGCAGCCCAGACCTCGCGGGAGAACCCGGTGGCGTCACGCGCATCGCGCAGACGACGGAACTCGGTAACCGGCGCTCGCTCCTGCAGAAAGCCGCGCGCGGCATCCTTGAGCATCTGTTGTTCTTCATTGAGTACCAGCGTCGCCATGTCAGCCAAGCTCCAGGATGTTCTTTGCGATCACGTTGAGCTGGATCTCCGACGTGCCGCCCTCGATGGAATTACCCTTGGATCGCAGCCAGTGCCGCGGCAGGGACCCGTCAAAACTGCCCTTGCCTTCCCAGTACAGGGCGTCGGTGCCGTTCAGCGCCATGAGCAGCTCCTGCCGGCGCTTGTTCAGCTCGGTGCCGTAGTACTTGAGCATGGCCGAGGCCGCACCCACACCCTGGCCGGCCTTGGCCTGGGCGGAGACCCGCTCGGCGGTCAGCTCGAAGGCCCGGGCGTCCAGATCCCACTGGGCCACCTCGGCGCGCAGCATGTCGTCGGCCAGCCGGCCGTTGTCCAGGCCGACGGCGTCCACGGCCTGCTCGGCCAGCGTCTTGCTGCCGGCAGCCGTACGGCCGAAGCCGCCGATCATCTCGCGCTCGTGGGTAAGCAGGTACTTGGCGATGGTCCAGCCCTGATCCACCTCGCCGACCACCTGGTCCTTCTCCACGCGGACGTTGTCCAGGAACGTCTCGCAGAAGGGCGAGCTGCCGGAGATGAGGGTGATGGGCCGGGTGCTCACGCCCGGCGTTTCCATGTCGAACAGCACCAGGCTGATGCCCGCCTGCTTCTTGGCATCCGGGTTGGTGCGCACCAGGCAGAACATCCAGTCCGCCTTGTCGGCGTAGGAGGTCCAGATCTTCTGGCCGTTGACGATGAAGTGATCGCCCTTGTCCTCCGCCTTCGTCTGCAAGCCGGCCAGGTCGGAGCCAGCGCCGGGCTCGCTGTATCCCTGGCACCAGCGGATCTCGCCACGGACGATGGGCGGCAGGTGCTGGCGTTTCAGCGCCTCGGAGCCGAACTTCAGAATGGCCGGGCCGATCATCCACACGCCGAAGCTGTTCAGCGGCGAACGCGCCTGAATCCGCGCCATCTCCTGGCGCAGGATCTTGTGCTGGTCCTTGTTCAGGCCACCGCCACCGTATTCCGTGGGCCAGTCCGGGGCGGTCCAGCCGCGTTCGGCCATGCGCTCCAGCCACAGGCGCTGGTCCTCGCTCTTGAACGTCCACTTGCGCCCGCCCCAGCAGGCGTCATCGTCGCTCTGCATGGGGGTGCGCATGCTCTCGGGACAGTTCGCCTCCAGCCACTCCCGCGTCTCGCGGCGGAAGGTGTCAAGATCCGTCATGCCAATGCTCTCCTTCATGAGTCCACGCCGGAGCATGCCACGGCGAGACCGATTCGCGAACCCCTTCACCATCAAGACACTTTCGCGGATTCAGTCAATACTCCACCCAGTCATGCATTAACGCGTCCGGGGAGTTATCGAACCGACCGAGATGTCAGACTGCGTGGGCAGAGACGTCATACCCCCGCCGGGCAAGGCGCCGGGCGTGACATAACAACGATCCGTCACCAACGGAGGAGGACACAATGCGCGGACTCATGATGGACCGCCCGCTACTCATCTCGCAGATCATCGAATACGCGGCGAGCAACTTCCCGGACCAGGAAGTGGTCTCCCGCACGGTGGAGGGTGAACTGCACCGCTACACCTACCGGGACGCCGCCCGCCGCAGCCGGCAGCTGGCCCACGCGCTGCAGAAGCTGGGCGTGCAGAAGACCGACCGCGTCGCCACGGTAGCCTGGAACACCTACCGCCACCTGGAGATCTACTACGCCACCTCCGGGATCGGCGCCATCTGCCACACCATCAATCCGCGGCTGCCGGCTGACCAGTTCACGTACATCGTCAACCACGCCGAGGACCAGTACCTGTTCGTGGATCTGACGTTCGTCCCGCTGCTGGAGAAGCTGCAGGACCACCTCAAGGGGCTCAAGGGCGTGGTCATCATGACCGACCGCGCGCACATGCCCGAGACCGGCATGAGCAACGTGCACTGCTACGAGGACCTCATCGCCGACGAACCCACCGAGTTCCAGTGGCCGGAGTTCGACGAGCACACCGCCTCGTCCCTGTGCTACACCTCCGGTACCACGGGCAATCCCAAGGGCGTGCTCTACTCGCACCGCTCGACGGTGCTGCATTCGTTCTTCGTGCTCTCGGTGCCGGGCCTGACCATGGACGAAGAGAGCGCCATGCTGCCGGTGGTGCCCATGTTCCACGTCAACGCCTGGGGCGTGCCCTATTTCGGCCCCATGGTGGGCGCCAAGCTGGTGTTCCCGGGGCCGCGTCTGGATGGCGAGAGCCTCGAGGAGCTCATGAACAGCGAGGGCGTCACTGACGCCTGGGGCGTGCCCACGGTCTGGCTCGGTCTGCTCAAGCACATGCGCGATGCCGGCAAGCGCTTCAAGAGCCTCAAGCACGTGCTCATCGGCGGCTCCGCCGCACCACGCGCCATGCTCAAGGAGTTCAAGGAGACCTACAACGTGGAAGGCCTCCAGGGCTGGGGCATGACCGAAATGAGCCCCATCGGCACCGTGTCGCTGGTGCGTCCGGGCGATCAGGGCCGTTCGGCGGAAGAGCAGCTGGACATCAAGTGCAAACAGGGCCGTGCCGTGTTCGGCGTGGAGATGAAGATCGTCGATGCCGACGGCAACCGGCTGCCCCACGACGGCGACGCCTTCGGCGAGCTGCTGGTCCGCGGTCCGGCGATCCTGTCCGGCTATTACGAGAACCCCGAGGCCAACGCCAAGGCGTTCGACGACGAGGGCTGGTTCCGCACCGGGGACGTGGCGAAGATCGACCCCGAGGGGTACATGGAGATCGTCGACCGCACCAAGGACGTGATCAAGTCGGGCGGCGAGTGGATCAGCTCCATCGACCTGGAGAACGCCGCCGTGGGGCACCCGGAGATCGCCGAGGCCGCGGTTATTGCCGCCGCGCATCCGAAGTGGGACGAGCGCCCGCTGCTGGTGTGCGTGCGCGTCGAGGGCGCCAGCGTGGACAAGGACGGCGTGCTGGAGTACCTGAGCGAGCACGTGGCGAAGTGGTGGCTGCCGGACGACGTGGTATTCGTGGAGGAGCTCCCCCACAGCGCCACGGGCAAGCTGCAGAAAGCCCGGCTGCGGGAGGACTTCAAGGACTACACCCTGCCCACTGCGTGACGGCCTCTGGCGGGCTCCGGCGGCTTGCCGGAGCCCGCACCGCCCGGCGCGGCACCGCCCATGCAGCTTGGCGGCCCCATCGGGCTTGTGTACTCTCAAATAGGTAGACTGGCGCGGGCAACCACCGAGGCACCGAATGGTCATCAACTGGCAGGCGTACGAGAATCCCGGGTTTCACGACGAGCTCATCGATTCCAGCGGCCAGGTCCGCCCCCCCGCGCGGGAACTCCTCACCTACCTCGACTCCCTCAGCACCGACGAAATCCACGAACGCCAGCACGCCGCGGAACTGGCCATCCTGGAGATGGGCATCACCTTCACGGTGTACTCCGAGGGCGAGAACATCGACCGCGCCTGGCCCTACGACATCATCCCGCGGATCATCGATGCCGCCACGTGGCGCCGCGTGGACGCCGGGCTGCGGCAACGGGTGAAGGCGCTGAACCTGTTCATCGCCGATATCTACGGCGAGCAGGCGGTGATCCACGACGGCGTGTTCCCCCGCACCCTGCTCGAGAATTCCGCCAACTTCCGCAAGGAGTGCGTGGGCGTGCGGCCGCCCCAGGACGTGTGGGCCCACATCTGCGGCTCGGACCTGATCCGCGACCATGAAGGCCGCTTCATGGTGCTGGAGGACAACCTGCGGGTGCCGTCGGGCGTCTCCTACATGATGGAGAACCGGGTGCTCACCAAGCGGGTATTCGGCGAGCTGTTCGAGAACACCAGCATCCAGCCCGTGGGCGACTACCCCACCAAGCTGTTCGACATGCTCGCCGCCCTGTCACCCCGCCCCATGGACTACCCCGAGGTGGTGGTGCTGACCCCGGGCATCTACAACTCCGCCTATTTCGAGCACTCGTTCCTGGCCCAGCACATGGGCGCCGAGGTGGTGGAGGGGTCGGACCTGGTGGTGGGCAGCGACGACTGCGTCTACATGCGCACCATCGACGGACCACGGCGCGTGGATGTGATCTACCGCCGCATCGATGACCTGTTCCTGGACCCGGAGGTGTTCCGCAAGGATTCCGTGCTGGGGGTCCCCGGGCTCATGCGCGCCTGGCGCAAGGGCAACGTGGGCCTGGCCAACGCGCCGGGGGCCGGTGTTGCCGATGACAAGGTGGTCTACGCCTTCGTGCCGGACTTCATCCGCTACTACCTCAACGAGGAGCCGATCCTGCCGAACGTGCCCACCTACCGCTGCTACCTGGAGGACGAGCGGCAGTACGTGCTCGACCACCTGGACGAGCTGGTGGTGAAGCCGGCCAACGAGTCGGGGGGCTACGGCATGCTGATCGGGCCCACCGCCACCAAGAAGGACCGCAAGCACTTCGCGCGGCTGATCCGCAACGAACCGCGCAACTACATCGCGCAGCCGCTGATCCGCCTGTCCACAGTGCCCACGGTGGTGGACGGCAGCGTCGAGCCGCGCCACGTGGACTTGCGGCCGTTCATCCTTCAGGGCGACGACATGTACGTCACCCCTGGCGGCCTCACGCGCGTGGCACTGCGCAAGGGCTCCACCGTGGTGAACTCCTCCCAGGGCGGTGGCAGCAAGGATACCTGGATCGTGGACAACGGAGACGCCTGAGCCATGCTGTCGAGAGTTGCGGAACGGGTTTACTGGATGGGGCGTTACCTGGAGCGCGCCGAGAGCATGGCGCGGCTGGTGAGCGCCCACAGCAACGAAGTCATGGACCTGCCGGTGAGCATGCGCGGCGGCTGGGAGAGCCTGGCGGACATCACCGGCGCGCGGGACGCCTTCGCCGGCCATTACAAGAACTACGACGAGCGCAACGTGGTGAAATTCCTGCTCGCCGACACGTTCAACCCCGGCTCGGTGCTGACCTCGGTGCGCGCCGCACGCGAGAACGTACGCACCACCCGCGAGCTGCTGCCCACGGAAGCGTGGGAGGACATGAACCGCCTCTATCTGTACGTCCGCGACCACGTGCAGCGCTCCCTGGCCCGGCGTCACCGGTTCGAGTTCCTGCACACGGTGGTCTTCCGCTGCCAGCAGATCAGCGGTGCGCTGGCGGGCACCATGAGCCACGACTCGGCGTACGACTTCGTGCGGCTGGGGCAGAGCCTGGAGCGGGCGGACATGACCACGCGTATCGTCGACAGCGCCGTGGCCGTGCTCATGCCCCGGGAGGATATCCCGGAGGAGTACGCCAACGTGCTCTGGGTGCACGTGCTGAAATCCCTGTCCGCCTACCAGATGTACCGCCAGCACGTGCACCCGCGGGTGGTCAGCCACGACGTGGTGCGGTTTCTGCTGCAGGACACGCCCTTCCCCCGCTCCGTGGACCACAACATCACCGTGGCCGAGGCGTGCATCCAGGCCCTGCCCCGCAACGAGGCCACCCTGCGCCGCGTGGGCCGGCTGCAGCGGCGCATCAACGAGGCGGAGCCGCGGGACATGAGCATGGACGACCTGCACGCCTACATCGATGTGCTCCAGGCGGGGATCGGCGAAATCCACGAACAGCTCACCAGTACCTGGTTCCATCTGGATCCGGACACGGTGCCCGTGGACGCCTGACAGGTAGCACACGCCCGCCCCATCCACGTTATGCTGTCCGGACCACCGCCGCACGGCCAGCACGCCCATGTCTGCAATACCGTCGTCCACGCTCCTGTCCGGCTACCGCCCCCTGCACGGGCATCACGACGAAATGGTCGACGGCAGCGGGCAGGTGACGGATACCTGGCGCTATCTGGCGGACGCCCTGGATGCGCTGGGCCCCGACGCACTCCGGCAAAGGCGGGAACAAGTCCGCCGCATGCTCAGGGAACGGGGGGTCACCTACAACGTCTACAGTGACCCCCACGGCCTGCAGCGGACATGGGACCTGGACCCGGTCCCGGTGCTGCTCGACAGCACGGAGTGGGGCCGGGTGGAGCACGGCCTGCAACAGCGCGCGGAGTTGCTGAACCGCATCCTGCAGGACCTGTACGGCGAGCAGGAGCTGCTGACCCGCGGCCTGCTGCCGCCGGAGCTGGTGCACGGACACGACGGCTTTCTGCGCCCCTGCCACCCGTACCGCACCGACCTGGCGCACCCGCTCACGCTGTACGCCGCCGACCTGGCACGGGGGCCGGACGGCACCGTGCGCGTCATCGGCGACCGTACCCAGTCGCCGTCCGGTGCGGGCTACGCGCTGGAGAACCGGGTCGTCATGGCGCGGGCGCTTCCGAGTCTGTTCCGGGAGTCGCACGTCCACCACCTGGCGCTGTTCTTCCAGAATCTGCGCGCCACCCTTGCCGGTCTCGCGCCCGATCGTGACACCGACGACCCGCACGTGGTGGTGCTGACGCCAGGCCCGCTCAACGAAACCTACTTCGAGCACGCGTTTCTCGCCAGCTACCTGGGTTACACCCTGGTGGAAGGGGGCGATCTCACCGTGCGCGACGGCCGGGTCTGGCTGCGCTCCATGGGCCGCCTGGAACCGGTGGACGTCATCCTGCGCCGCCTCGACGACGACTACTGCGACGCCCTGGAGCTGCGACCCGACTCGCTGCTGGGCGTCCCGGGACTGACCGAAGTCGCCCGCCGGGGGCGAGTCGCCATCGCCAACCCGCTCGGTTCGGGCATCCTGGAGAACCCGGCGCTGAACGCCTTCCTGCCGGCCATCGCACAGCATCTGCTGGGCCAGGAGCTGGCGCTGCCCGGCCTGCCCACCTGGTGGTGCGGTGACAGCGAATCCCGCGAGCACGTGCTCTCGCGGCTGGACTCCCTGGTGGTCAAACCCATCGACCGGCGCTCGGGTGAGCCCACCATTTTCCCGGGAACCCTGGATGCCGCCGGGCGGGACGCTCTGATCGCCCGCATCCGCCAGGCTCCCCATCGCTACGTGGGCCAGGAGCAGGGCCGCTTCTCCTCGGTACCCACGCTCGGCGAGCCCGGGCTCGAACCCCGGCTGGCCGTGCTGCGGACGTTCCTGGTGGGCCGCCCCGACGGCTACACCGTCATGCCCGGCGGTCTCACCCGGGTCGCGGGCCACCCCCACGACGCCAGTGTCTCCAACCAGGCCGGCGGGCTGTCCAAGGACACCTGGGTGATCGCCTCCGAGCCGGTGCGCGAAGCCGCGCTGCTGACGCCGGAAGTCACCGAGGACGGGCCCATCGACCGTTCGGCGGCCCTGCCCCCGGCGGCCACCGAGAACCTGTTCTGGATGGCACGCTACGCCGAGCGCGCGGAACAGAGCCTGCGCCTGCTACGCACCATCCGCCGCCTGCGCGCCGGCGGCGCGACGGCAGACGCCTGCCAGCGGCAGCTCATCGCCGGCCTGGGCGCCATCAGTGGCCAGGCCGTGGACGCGCGACAGGGCGACGGCGATGACTCGGCGCTGATCGCCCTGCTGCAGGACGACAGCCGGACCGGTACCGTGGCGTTCAACTTCAACGCCATGATGGCCGCCTCCCACGCCGTGCGCGACCGACTCGCCCCCGACACCTGGCGGGTCATCGGCACCATCCGCCGCCACCTGGCGGAGTTGCCATCACCACTGCCGGTGGACGACCTGCCGACGGTGCTGGACACGTTCATTACCCTGCT
Organism: Aquisalimonas asiatica; assembly: GCF_900110585.1. Lineage (NCBI taxonomy): Bacteria > Pseudomonadati > Pseudomonadota > Gammaproteobacteria > Chromatiales > Ectothiorhodospiraceae > Aquisalimonas > Aquisalimonas asiatica. Next base: position 28,484 of record NZ_FOEG01000006.1, read on the forward strand.
GGCCGCACTGCGGGGCCTGCAGGAGGACACCATGGTGCACAGCCGCTCCTGGAGCTTCCTGGAGACGGGCCGCTGCCTCGAGCGCGGCCTGCTGACCAGTGCCTTCCTGCGCGCGGTGCTGGTGACACCACTGGGCGCGCGGGACGAGCCGCGCCTGCTGGATGCAGTCCTCGAGCACCTGGAGAGCCTCAATGCCTACCACCGGGAACATCATCGCCAGCCCCGACCCGGCACCGTGCTGGAGCTGGTGCTGTTGAGCGAGAGCAACCCCCGTGCGGTGGGCTTCCAGCTGGCGCGGCTGGAAGCCCGGCTCGCCTCCCTTCCAGGGGCCGGGGCACCCGACCGCCTCACCGCCCATCAGCGCCCCGTGCTGGAGGCGCGCACCAGCCTGCGTCTGAGCGATCCCGAGACGTTGCTGCAGGGGGACGGAACCCGCCGCGACGCGCTGGACGCACTGCTCAGGCAGACCAGTGCCCGGCTCGATCACGCCGCCCGTACCCTGGCCAGCGTCTACTTCTCCGATCCACAGGGACCGCGCCAGCTGGATCCGGTGCGCAATCGCGGGGGCGAGCCGGCATGAAGTACCGCATCACGCACCGCACCGAATACCACTACCCGCGGGCCATCAGCCGCAGCTACAACGAGACGCACCTGGCGCCCCGGACCACCCCCGACCAGCAGGTCCTGGCGCACAGCCTGACCATCGCCCCGCGACCCGACTACACGTCGGAGCGCACGGATTACTACGGCAATCGCGTCACTCATTTCACGATCCAGCGACCACACGACCAGCTCGCGGTCACGGCCACCACCGATGTCGCCCTGGAGGCGCCCGCCGACCCGGTCGCCCACGGGCAGGGACTGCCATGGGAGCAGGCAGTGGCGACCACGGGCAGCGGCACTGCAGCCACGGCACTGGCGGTGCGCGAGTTCCTGCTGGATTCACCACTGGTGGAAACGCGGCCGGATCTCACCGACTATGCCCGGGCGTCGTTTGCGGCCGGCCAACGCCTGCCCGAAGCGGTCCACCACCTCATGGGCCGGATCCACCGGGATTTCGCCTACGACCCCATGGCCACCACCATCAGCACCCCGCTCGAGCGGGTGTTCCGTGAACGCCGCGGCGTCTGCCAGGACTTCGCCCATCTGGCCATCGCCTGCCTGCGCGGTCTCGGCATCGCCGCTCGCTATGTTTCCGGCTACGTGGAGACGGCCCCGGCGGACGGCACCGCACGGCTGATCGGCGCGGATGCGTCACACGCGTGGTTCGCCGCCCACGACCCGTCGCTGGGCTGGATCGACTTCGACCCCACCAACAATCGCATGCCCGGGACACAGCACATCACCACGGCCTGGGGGCGCGACTACGCCGACGTGTCACCGTTGAAGGGTGTCATCTTCGGCGGTAGCCGGGGCCAGCGGAGCCACGTGGCCGTGGACGTGCAACGACTCCCCAGCGAGGACGAACCATGACTGCAGCACGGGAACTGACCATCGGCGTCCTCAGCGGCGACCCGGACCTGCCCTACAGCTACGGCGTCGACGGCCGCTTCAGCGCGGAGGACATCGCCGCGGCAACGACCGTGGCGACGACGGTCAACGCCCTGGACGGCTACCGCGCCGTGGCGTTCAACAATCACTCGGAGCTGCTGGACACCCTGCGGCAGAATCCGCCGGATCTGGCACTCAACTTCTGTGACACCGGTTACCGGAACCTGCTGCACCATGAGCCCAATGTGCCGGCGCTGCTCGAGCTGCTGGACATCCCCTACACCGGCGCCACACCTGCCAGCATGGCCCTGTGCGCGGACAAGGCCCTGGTGCGGCTGCTGGCCGCGAGCCACGGGATTCCGGTGCCCAACGAGACCGTGGTGGACCTGCACGCCGACCCGCTGGTGCTGCCGGACCTCTACCCGGCGATGATCAAGCCCAATGACGGCTGCGGCAGCCTGGGTGTGTCGCCGCAGTCGGTGGTGCACGATGCCGCCGAGGCGCAGGCCTGCCTGCGCCGGCTGGCGGAGGAGGCCACCGCCGTCAGGCCCCGGGCGCTGATCCAGGACTTCCTCACCGGCGCGGAATACACCCTGGGGCTGGTGGGCAATCCGGACACGGGCCTGACCGTGCTCCCGCCCCTGGAGATCGACTACAGCCAGCTGGATCCGTCCCTGCCACCGATCCTCTCCTACGGTTCCAAGGCCGATCCCGACTCCCCCTACTGGCAGGCGCTGCAGTTCCGGCGCGCGGAGCTGGACACCGGCACCCGGGCGGCCATGGTGGAGCAGGCCATCTGGCTGTTCGAGCGTCTGGGGTTCCGCGACTACGCGCGACTCGACTTCCGCGCCGGCGCCGACGGTGTGCCCCGGCTGCTGGACGCCAACTTCAACCCCACGTGGAACCACGACGGCAAGATGGCGATCATGGCCGGCTGGGCGGGCCACAGCTACGGCGACCTGCTGCGCATGATCCTGGAGGCGGCACGCCGCCGCTACGGCCTGTAGAGGCCGTGACGCCGCCCGGGCGCGCCGGAGGCCGTGGTTACAGCAGCTGGCGCGGCACCACCTCGTCCCATTCGCGGCTGGAGATCCGCTCGCCGGACTCGAACGCGTCCTGGGTCGCCTGCACCCGGAAGTTGTGGGCATCGGCGCTGAGCGTGGTCCGGCACTCGATGCGCACCGACCACGCGCCCCGGCGCAGGACGGTCTTCTGCTCCACCTCGGCCCGGGCAGAGAGCGGGTCGTGTTCGCCGATGCGGAACGTCCGGCGGATGGTGTAGCCGATGGTGAGGTCGATATCCTCGATGCGTGCCAGCGCCGCGCCGCCGAAATCGCCGCCGTCGCCGAAGGTGGTGTAGACCGTCTCGTCCGTGGCCAGATCCAGCTCCACCATCCGCTGCGCCTGGGCCCACTCCAGCGGCGTATGGTCGGAGACCGGGCCGCGCTCGGGTGCGTCGAACGGGCGCAGCGTCTCGTCATCGACCCGCGGCGGCCGCACCGGCAGCGCCAGGGTGCTGGCGCCGGTGAACAGGGTCAGCTCCACCGGCTCCGGCGCCGGCCACAGCATGGGCCAGTAGGTGGTGGACACGGCCACGCGGATGGTGTGGCCGGGCGCAAACGAGTAACCGATATCGTTCAACCGGATGGGCACGCGGTAGCGCTGGCCCGGAACCAGCGGCTCCGGGTGCTCGTGGCTGTTGCGATGGGTGAGGTTGAGCACGCCGTAGCTGACCCGGCTGGAGCCGCCGTCCGGCGCCACATCGTTGAGGCGGACGATGACGAAGGCCACCGGCTGGTCCACCGCGAGATCGAGGGTGACCACCGGCGCGCCGAGGATCTCCACCGGCTCGGCCAGCGGATCGGAGTCGAACACCAGCGACTTGCCGTCGTCGGCCCGCTGATCCAGGGGCGCGTCGCCGTCGGCGCCGTAACCGTAGAAATCGCCGCCCCGCAGCCCCGTGGTCTGCGGCGCACGCACCCGTACCGCGTCCTCGTCGGCAGCCGTGTCGCCCAGCGACAGCACGTTCAGGAACCACTGCCGGGTGCCGATGCGCGGCGACGGCCAGGCCTCCTCCGCCACCCAGCGCCCGGGCCGTTCGGCGTGGTAGGGCGCGGGCTGGATCCAGCTCTCCATCCAGGCACGCACCATGGGCTCGTCCATGATCCCCGTATCAATGCCCTTCAGCCAGTAGTCCCACCAGCGCACCGCCTCCTGAAAGAATCCGATCTGCGGCCCCGGCTCCGCCGCATGGGGGAAGGCGTGTGGCCACGGACCGATCAGCGCCTTCTTCGGGGCGTTCAGGCCCTCCATCAGCCGCGGGATCGCGTTCACGTAGCCGTCCGCCCAGCCGCCCACGGCGTAGACGGCGCACTGGATGGCGTCGTAGTCCTCACAGACGGAACCGTGCTTCCAGTAGTCGTCCCGGTGGGGGTGGCGCATCCACAATGCCGGGAACAGGCGGTTCTTCTGCAGCCGCTCCAGCCATTGCTCCCGCCAGCGGTCGCCACTGATCACCGGGTCGGGCGGGCACGCGTTCAGGGAGAAGAAGGCGGAACCCCAGACGAAGTTCTCGTTGAGCAGGCAGCCGCCCTTGTAGTGGGCATCGTCGGCGTAGCGATCGTCGGTGGAGCACATGGTGATGATCGCCTTCAGCGCCGGCGGGCGACGGGCAGCCACCTGCAGCGAGTTGAAGCCGCTCCAGGACAGCCCGATCATGCCGACGTTACCGTCGCACCAGGGCTGCCGGGTGAGCCAGTCGATGGCGTCCACGGCGTCGTCCTGCTCCTGCTCCAGGTATTCGTCCCGGAGAATGCCTTCCGAGTCGCCGGTGCCGCGCACATCCAGGCGCACACCGACGTAGCCGTGGCCGGCAAAGTAGTGATGCAGGGGCTCGTCGCGCAGACGGGTGAAATCGCGCTTGCGGTAGGGCATGTATTCGAGCACCGCCGGCACCGGGTTGTCTTCGGCGTCCTCCGGCATCCACAGGCGGGCGGCCAGGTGCACGCCGTCACGCATGGGAATCCAGACGTTCTCGATCACCTTCACCCCTTCGGGGAAGGACTCAACCACCTTCATGGCGCTTCTCCTGTAACGATGACCCGCCCCGCCAGGGTGCCGGGGGATGCCGGACGGACGCTACCGGCACCGCTACGGAACCGCGTCGTCAGGGACGAGCTTCATGGTCGCCGGGTCCATTTCCAGCAGGCGCTCGGTGGTCTTCACCAGCGTGCGGGCGACCTTGTAGGTGGCTTCCAGGGAGACGGACTCGTTGGGGGCATGGGCCAGGTCGATCTCGCCCGGCCCGTAGATGACCGTCGGCACACCGGCCAGCCGCACCCAGCCCGACATGTCGCAGCCGTAAGGGACCGCGGCCACCTCGGGCGTGCGACGGAACTCCTCCTCCGCCGACTCGGCCAGCGCTTCCACCAGCGGATGGTCACGGCGCGTCTGGGCGGAGCCGAACCCGGATGCCAGCCGGGTGATGCGGGGCGGATTCTCCCGCAGCCACGGGTCGTCCTTGATCTGCGCCATGACGCCGTCCCGGAACCGCGCCTCCGCCTCGTCGATGGTCTCGTCCAGGGCGACACCCACGCGCACCTGCGCCTCCAGGTGATCCATGACGCTGGATGACCACAGACCGCCCTGGATGGTGCCGACGTTGGTGGCGTAGGGCAGGGGATGCACGCCCATGAGGGGGTGTTTCTCGCGCTCGTTGAGCCGGCGCTCGTCCTCGCGCATGGCCTGGTAGATGGTGAAGAAGTGGTCCAGGGCGCTCTCGCCCTGCAGCCGCTTGCTGGCATGCGCGGACTTGCCCGGCACCTCGACCTTGAGCGACATGGCCCCGGCGTGAGCGATCACCAGCTCCGGCACGCCGCTGGCACCGGTGGTGGGCTCGGGGATGATACAGGCGTCGGCCTGCCAGCCGCCGCGGATGGCGGCCAGGGTGCCAAGCCCGCTGTCCTCCTCCGCCGGCACGGCGGCAAAGATGATACGCCCCGGGAAGTTGCGGCCGCTCTCGGCAAAGGCCTCGAAGCAGGCCATGGCGGCCACCAGCCCGGATTTCATGTCGGAGGCGCCGCAGCCGAACACCCGGTCGCCGCGGGTGACCCCGGAGAAGGGCTCGTCCTGCCAGCGGGTGTAGTCCCCGGGCGGCACCACATCCACGTGCCCGGTCAGCAATACGCTCGGCCCGGGCTGCTCACCCCGCAGCACCCCCACCACCACCGGCGCCCAGGCGCGCTCCACCTCGTGGCCGGGATAGCGCGGGTCTCGCTGGAGCGAGGCGATGCCGTCGTTCCAGTAGTCGATCTCGGCGTCGAACTGCTGTAACCAGTTGGCGATGTGGGAGACGATGGCGTCTTCCTCGCCGGTGATGGAAGGAATGCGGATCAACGACACCAGGCGGTCGCGAATCCTGTCGATATCAACATAGGAGCTTCGTCTCGCCATGGTGCGCAATCCTCGTCAGGGGCACGGCTTCCAGTATTGGTCGGACCAGGCACGGCGGTCAATTTCCACGGGGCGCGGCGGTGGTATCCTGACGCCATGAGCAGTGCAGACACCGACTCCACCACCCCGCCGCCGATCCGGCGCGGCGCCATGACCCTGCGAGCCACCACGCCGGAGGACTGCCCCTTCGTGGTCGAGGTGGAGCGCCATCCGGACAACGCCCCCCACGTTGAGCAGTGGAGCGAGGCCGAGCACCGTGCCGCGCTGAGCCGGCCGGGGGTGAGGCACTGGCTCATCGAGCACCGCGACACGCCCATCGGCTACGTGGTGCTGGAAGACACGGATGACCCCAACGGCAGCATCCTGCTGCGGCGCATCGCCATTATCAGCAAGGGGCGCGGCCATGGCCGCACCGCGGTGCTGCTGGCCGCGCACGACTGCTTCGACGTACTGGGGTGCCACCGCCTCTGGCTGAACGTCGCCCGGAACAACCGCCGCGCCTTCAACCTCTACCGCCGGCTCGGCTTCGTGGAGGAAGGCATCGCCCGCGAGAGCGTGCGCAAGGGCGACCGGTTCATCTCCATGCACGTGCTCTCCATGCTCGACCGGGAATACCGCGCCACCCATCAGCTGTAGTTGGTGGGCACCACGTCGGCGAACTGGAAGTCCAGCACTTCCATCACGTAGCGGAACTTCTCGTGCATCTGCTCTTCGGTCTCCGCCCCCAGGAAGACATCGGCGATCTCGAAGCTGTAGCTGTCCTGGGCGACCAGCTCCGACAGGCGCATGCCCTCGGTTACGCCGACGTGGACAATCACCTCCGGGTGCTGCTTCTGCAGCATGGCGATATCGTCCGCCGACGGCACCCGCGTGACCACGGTGTCGCCGAACACCCGGGGCATGAACTTGCCGGCCATGGGGAAACGCCCCTCGGCGCGGGGAAAATCGGGCTTGCGACCAAGAGCGATGTCGATGGCCACCTCGTGGTGCGACGACCCGGTGGCGATCTGGAAGATGGGGCAATGGGACTTGGAGATGCGCGGGTTGATCTCCAGCAGCCAGAGCTTGTCCGTGGCCTCGTCCCAGAAGAACTCCATGTTGAACGGCGTGTGGTCCATGCCGATGTGATCCAGAATCCGGCCCGCATGGGCGATCATGCGGTTCTGCACCCCGGGCGGCAGGTGTGACGGATACTGGTAGCTGTAGAAGCTCACCTGGTTGGACGCGCGCAGCGAGTCGATCACCGCGTAGACCACCACCTCGCCATCATAGACATACCCCTCCAGCGTGCACAGGCGCCCGCTGATCAGCCCTTCGGCGATGCAGGTGGCACCACTGCCGCGGTTCGGCAGTGCCCCGGGGTTCTCGCAGGAACGCATGATGGTGTCGAAGGGCTCCGCGAACACGTGGATCCGCTCGCGGATGGTCTGCATGGCCTGCAGGTACTGCTGCTCGTTCTCGATGCGAAAGCCCAGGTAGGACGAAAACGCCACGGAGGGCTTCAGCCAGAAGGGGTAGTCCATGTCCAGGTCGCCCAGGGGGTCGTCGGAGTAAGGGTCCAGCCCCTGAAAGTCCGGCGTGCACTCTGGCAGTGCCTCTTCCCCGGCCAGCCGGTTCCAGTACTTGTTCTCGCAGTAGAGCACGCTCTCCAGGGTCGGCGTTGGCAGCCCCCACTCGCGCCGGAGTATCGGCAGCATGGAGGTGGTGGGGAAGTCCCAGTGACCGATGATGGCGTCCACGGCCGGCGCGGCGGCCAGGGTCTCCCGGGCCTCCGCCATGATGGCGTCCATGGGGTAGCTGGGCGGGTTGACCATGGTGTCGTAGTCCACCAGGCCGTGGAAGGTGTAGTCCCCGGCGTTGTGGACCGTCTCCAGCTCGCTGAGGTTGAAGTCGTCCAGGCCGATCACGAAGATGTGCTTGCTGTCGGTCATGCCAATGAGCTCCCTGAGCAGTGGGCCTGCCTTGAGCATACCCCCTATCGGGCGAGGTGACAGCGGCGGGCACAAGTGATCGACAACGCCGGTCAGTTGGGGTAGCGTCCAGAGTCTACTCGCCGGAGCGCGTCGCGCTTCAGGCACCATGGCCGCTCTGGACGAGCTCGATGATCCGGCGCCGATGCCGTGTACGGAGCACTCAGCCGTCATGCACCAGCCCCACCGGCCGCCGTCAGACCCGCCCCGAAAGGGCGCCGGAGGAGGCGGCGGAGGTAGCGACAACCCGGCGTTTACCGCCGACGAACTGGCCGCGCTCCTGGGCAGCACCCGCGAACGACTTCTGCTGCTGGACGGCAGTGGCCGGCTGCGCAAGCGCGCTCCGGGCGATGAAGACCCCGCACCGGCAGACGACGCCACCATTCCGGCCGCGGACCGTGAGCAGATCGCCCGGGCGGTGGCCGGGTGTGTCGCCGACGGCATGCAACGGGAAGTGACCTACCGCACCATTCACGGCAGCCGGCAACACCACTTCAGTGCCCGGATACAACCCGCCGGCAGCGACCGCGTGCTGTTCGCGTCCCTGGATGTCACGGCCCACCGCGACGCCGAACACGCCCTGGCCACGGGCTATGCCATCGATCAGCTGGTGGCGCGCCTGGCGGACGAATTCATCAACATGGCCCCGGATACCATCGACGGCGCCATTGATACGGCCCTGGCCGAACTGGGCCGGTACAGCGACGCCGACCGGGCCCATCTCTACCAGCTCGTGGACGGCCACAGCCGGATCGTCAATACCCACGGCTGGCGCAGGGCCGGCGTCAGCAGCCACGGCGAGCATTACCGGCGCATGCGCAGCAACCAGATCCCGTGGATTCTGCAGCGCATGCGGGAGGGGGGGCTGCTGCGCCTGGAGTCACTCACCCAGGTCCCGGCGGACTCGCCCGACGAGCGCCTGCTCGCGGCCACCGGCGTGCGTTCCACGGCGCTCGCACCCATTACGTTCGGCGGCGAACTGCAGGGCTGGATCGCCATCGAGACCGTGACCGAATCACGCCGCTGGCGCGGCGACCAGATCACCCTGCTCACCCGTCTGGCATCGGTGTTTGCCACCGCCCTGCTGCGCAAGCAGTCGGAGCAACGTATCTTCCGCCTGGCCTACTACGACCAGCTCACCGGTCTGCCGAACAGGATGCTGCTGCGCAACCGGCTCCATGCGTTGCTGCGCAACCGGCGGCGCGCCTTTGCGCTGGTGCTGATCGACCTGGACGACGCCAGCGTGCTCAACGACCTCATGGGCCACGACGTGGGCGACCTGCTGCTACGCACCCTCAGCCACCGGCTGGACAGCCTGGCCAGCGCCGGCGAGACCCTGGCCCGCTGGGGAGGGGACGCTTTCATGCTGACCATTCCCCTGGAGCGCAACGATATCGCCGCAGCGGCCGCCAGCCGTCTCAAGACGATCCGGCGGACGCTATCCTCACCCGTGCGCATCGACGGCCACGAGCTGCGCCTGTCGGCGTGCATGGGCATGGCCTGTCACCCTCTGCATACCGACGACGTGGACGAAATGATCCGGTTCGCGGAGCTGGCGCTCCACGAGGCCAAGCGCCAGGGCCGGGACTCGCTGGTCGTCTTCGACGGCACCATGCAGGAGCGCGCCGCGCGCCGCAGCTGCATCGAGCACCGGCTCCGGCGCGCAGTGGATGAGCGCGCCTTCGACCTTCACTACCAGCCGCAGATCTGCCCCGATACAGGCCGCCTGGTTGGCACCGAGGCGCTGATCCGCTGGTTCGATCCGGAACTCGGCCATGTTCCACCGGACGAGTTCATCGAGCTGGCGGAGGACACCGGCATGATCCTCCCCATCGGCGAGTGGCTGGCGGAGCGCGCCTGTCGCGACATGGCACAGTGGCGACGAGAAGGCCTGCACGTGCCGTGCGTGGCCATCAACATCACCACCCAGGAGTTGCTGGATGAGCGGCTGCCCGAGGCGCTTGCGGCCGCACTGGCCCGCCATGACCTCCCGGCCACCGCGCTGGAGCTGGAGATCACCGAAAGCGCGCTGATGGAACGGCGCGACAGCAGCGTGTCGCTCCTCAATCGACTGCGCAAACTGGGGATCGGCATTGCCATCGACGACTTTGGCACCGGTTATTCGTCCCTGAGCCAGATCAAGCACCTGCCCGTGACCAAACTCAAGATTGACCGCTCATTCATCCAGGACGTGGTCAGCAACCGCGATGACCAGGCCATCGTCGCCGCCATTATCGCCATGGCGCACCAGCTCGGGCTGCGGGTGGTCGCGGAAGGAGTGGAGACCGACGAACAGCTCCGCTTTCTCAGCCGGCAGGGCTGCGACGTGGTACAGGGATACATCTACGGGCAGGCCACCGCACCAGCGAGTTTTCTGCGCCGCATGCGGCCGGGGACGCCATCGTCACCGCGGCGCTCCCGCGACCACAGGCGGCGCTGATGCATTCCCGGGCGGTGAACCCGCAACCACCGATGCGAGTAGCGACACACACGCTCACGGCGGCCGACGGCGGCCGTTTCGAGGTGACCCGGGTCGCGGCTGAGGCCCCGGCGCACCATCAACCCATCGTCTACCTGCCCGGCATGTTCAGCGGCCGCCGTTTCTGGTTGTCTGATCGAGGGGTCGGCCTCGCGGCCCACCTGGCGGGATACGGGTTTCCCGGCCTGATCGTGGAGCGCCGCCGGGGCGGGCCGGGGCGGCCCGGGCTGGAGGATCACCTGCAGCACGACCTGCCGCTGGTGCGGGACTGGATCCGCTCCGAGTGGAACCGGCCCGCGTTCTGGATCGGGCACTCCTTTGGCGGCGTTCTCGCCAGCCGCGCCGCCGCGGAGCTGCTGGACGCCGGGGACCTGGCGGGGCTGGTGCTGTTCGCCGCCCAGTTCGAGGACGGTAAACGCATGCTGGACTGGCCCGGCAATCTGCTGCTGTCGGGTTTTCTGCGTATCCAGCGACGCTTCCCCGCACCACTGCTGGGTATGGGACCCAACGACGAGCCCAGGGCGGCCATGCGCGACGCCATGCAGCTGGTCACCCGCGGCCGCCGGGAACCGGGCCTGCGGGAGGCGCTCGCCCGCATCCACGCCCCGACGCTGGCCCTGTCCGGACTGGGCGATACCGTCGACCCGCCAACCGGCTGCGAGAAGCTGATCATGCACTTCGGCAGCGCGGACCGGCGGTTCATCGCCGCGGGCCGAGCCACGGGATTCCGCGAGGACTACACCCACCCGGGCATCGTGGTCAGCAAGGCGGCCCAGGCCGAGATCTGGCCCCTGGTGACGGACTGGCTGCTCGCCCGCGCAGGTGCCGGCCCACTCAGGGCAGCAGAATGATCGACTCGGGCAGGCGCACGTCCATGGCCACGGGGAGGTGGTCCGAGACCGCGTAATCCAGCACCTCGGCGCGCTCCACGGTCAGCGACGATGACACGAGGATGTGATCCAGGTGGTGGAGGGGCCGCCAGCTGGGGTAGGTGGGCAGCAGCAGCTTCGGTTCCGAGAGATTGGTGTTCACCAGCAGCGCCTGGAACTCCGGGCTGTCCACGGCGCAGTTCAGATCGCCCATGACCACCACGTGTTCGAGACGCTCGATGAGATTCCCCACGTAGGCCAGTTGGCGCATACGCGTCCGGGAGCCCAGTGCCAGGTGCAGCAGGATCACGTGCAGGGAGTCGCCGGGGCCGCCAAAGGTCATGTGCAGCGCCCCGCGCCCCGGGATCATGCCGGGGAGCGCATGCTCGCGGATCTCCAGCGGGCGGAAGCGGCTGAGAATGCCGTTGCTGTGCCGGGCCAGCCGGCCGATGTTGCGATTGGTCTGGTCGTGCCAGTAGGGAAAGCCGCCGGCCCGGCTGACGAACTCCGTCTGGTTCATGAAGCCGCTGCGGAGGCTGCCGCCATCGACCTCCTGCAGGCCCACCAGATCGTAGCCGCGCGTGACCCGGGCAAAACGCCGCAGGGTGCGCGGCCGCTCCGCGTGGGGGAAGAGGTGCTGCCAGCTGCGGGTGAAGTAGTGCCCGTAATGACTGCTCTGAATGCCGGTCTGGACATTATAGGTCAGCAGCCGCAGCCGATTCGGTTGCTCCTCGTCCGGCTGCGGCGCCTCGCGCGGCTCCAGTTCGGCGCTATTCTCGCTCACTCGTCGGTCACTGGGCTTGTTCGTATTCCTTCTCGACCAGGTAACGGATGATCTCGATCATGCGTTCCTGCCCACCCGCATCACGCACGTCAACCAGGTACTTGCCGGCCACGGCAACGGTGGGCGTGCTGCGTACGCCGTATGTGCTGGCGATACGGTCACCCTGGCGCATGGCCGAGTCGACGGAGAACGAGTCCCAGGCATCGCGAACGGCGTCTTCATCCACACCCTGCTCGCCCATGACCTCCGCGACATCATCGACCCCGCCAATGCGCCGGTTGTCCTGGTGCAGGGCATTGAACACGGCGTTGTGGGTGTCATCGGTCACACCCAGCGCGCGGCTGGTGTAGTACGCCCGGGCCAGCGGCTCCCAGCTGCGGTTGAACACCACCGCCGTGTGCACCAGCTCGGCCTTGTCGTCCAGATCCGCCATCAGGGACTGGATCAGCGGGTTGAACGTATGACAGTGAGGACACGCGTAGGAGAAGAACTCCCGCACCTCGACCTTGCCGTCCTCCACATCCGTGGATACGGGCTCGTCGAGCTCCTGATAGTGGTTACCCGCCTCGAAGGACTGCCCCATCACCAGCGCCGGGGCCAGCAGCAGCCCGGCCAGCAACGCTCGAATCACGGTCATGCAGTTGCTCCTCTCCGTCTCAACCGGCGCCCGTTGCGCCACAGGATCAGACCGTGCCGGAACGCAGACGTTCCGGCCGCCGTCTTACAGTTCGCCGTACGAGTGCAGGCCACTCAGGAAGATGTTCACACCGAGAAAGGTGAACGTGACCACGAACAGGCCGGCCACGGCCCACCACGCCATGGGCGTGCCACGCCAGCCCTTGGTAAAGCGCAGGTGCAGCCACGCCGCGTAATTCAGCCAGGTGATCAGCGACCAGGTCTCCTTGGGATCCCAGCTCCAGTAACCACCCCAGGCCTCCGCCGCCCACAGGGCGCCCAGAATGGTGGCAATGGTGAAAAAGGCGAAGCCCAGGGCGATGTTCTTGTACATCAGGTCGTCCATGACCTCCGCCGACGGCAGGCCGCGACGGGCCCACCCTTCGGGAAAACGGGCCTGGATCAGGTAGGCGACGCCGATCATCGCCGCGATGGCAAAGGCGCCGTAAGCAACGAAGTTGGTGGGCACGTGGATCTTCATCCACCAGCTCTGCAGCGCCGGAATCAGCGGATCGATCTCGTAGGCGCCCTGGACGAAGTGATACCACAGGAGAAAGCCGATGGACGCGCTGATGATCAGCCCGACGAAGCCGCCCATGGCACGAGTCTGGTAGCGGTACTCGTAGTACAGGTAGATCAGCCCCGTGGTGAAGGCGAACAGGACGAAGACCTCGTAGAGGTTGGTCACCGGGATCCGCCCGATGTCCGGCCCCATGAGGTAGGACTCCCACCAGCGCACCAGCAGCCCCACCAGGCCGGCACCACTGGCCAGCCAGGTCAGCGCGGTGCCCAGCTTGTTCAGAAACTCGGAGCGTAGCAGCAGCCCGGCGAAGTACACGGGCGTCGCCGCCAGGAACAGGGCGCACATCCACATGATGGCGGCCTGGCTCGAGAGCAGGTAATTCAGGAAGAAGTCGCTTTCGCCGGCGGCCAGGTCCGGGTAGCGCATGACCGCGAACAGGGTCACCACCGCCACGGCAATGGTGTACACCCGTGCAGGCTTCCACATCCAGCCGATGGCCACCGTGGACGCCCACGTGATGTACAGGATGGCGTGCTCGTAGCGGTCCATCCATTGCGCGAAGTGATAACTCGCGTAGATGCTGCCCACCAGCAATGCCGCCGCCCATAGCCAGTCGAACCAGGACAGCCGTGCAAAGAAACCGCGGTCGTCAAAGGTCTCCCGCCCCAGGACCTGTTGTGTGCTCATGACCTTTCTCCATTCGTGTCAGCCGGGGGCTGCCCGTCGCCGCCAAGACGGTGATCCAGCTCTGCGCCGAGGCTATCGAACGCCTTGGCGAATCCCAGCGGATCGCGTTGACTGCTACCCGCCAGCAGCACCCGGGTCCCGTCACCTTCCGGCCGGATCAGGCACCACGCGCGCCGGTGCGATACGTAAAACAGCAGAAACAGGCCGATGGTCAGCAACAACGAACCGAAGTAGACGATGTTCTGACCCGGCGCCCGGGCAATCTGCAACCCGGTGGCCTGCCGGTGATCATAGTCGGTCAGTTCCAGGAAGACCGGCGCATCGTAATCGGCCAGCGCAGTCATGGCCGACAGGGCGTCACGGTAAAAGACCAGATCCTCGTCCGCGGGTTCCCCGGGATCAATACCTTCGTCCGCGAGAACCTGGGCGTACCCTTCCCAGAGCGTGCGCTCGATGATCATGCGGTAGAAATCCATCAGCCGCTCGGGGGTCTCTCCGCCGCGTTCCTCGGCCCGGGCCTGCTGTTCCGCCATGACCGCGTCGAACCCGGATTCCAGCAGCGTGTCGATCATGTCGTGGACCTCGGCGGCGATGCGGCCGCGAACCTGGTCGTCTTCCACGCCGATGGCGTCGAGGGCCCGGTCAGCGGCGGCGGCAACGCCCTCAGGCTGGCGCAGCTGCTGCAACAGGCCCATGAAGCGGTCAAGCCCGCCGTTGGGGTCGGCCGGGATGTACAGGTAGCGAAAGTCCTCGGCCGGCGACCGTCTTACGCCGCTCAGGAAATACCGCCCCCCGTCCATCTCGATGGGCAGCATGTAATTCTCGTACTCCAGCGCCTCACCGGTCGGGCGCCGCAGCCGGAAAGTGAAACTGGGGCCGACGTTGCGCACCTGCCGGCGGTCCGTTGCCTCCGGCTCGGGGTGAATGTTGAAGACCTCGAAGTCGGTGATCTCCACGCGCCGCGCACCCCGCTCGCCGTCGATCTCCAGTTCCTCGTTGACCCGTGTCTCGAGCTCTTCCGGATCGCCTCCATCCAGGGGCCAGGCACGCAGACCGAGCCGGGAGCCCCCGTCACCGAAACTGGCCTGGTAAATGGCATGGCCGTTGTGGACGAGCGGCTCGTTTACGCGAATGGTCTGGCGGATGGGTTCGTCCAGCTCCGGATCATGCAGCACCAGATCGCTCTCGTAGGAGCGGGGCTCTCCCGTATCATAGTGCTCGATCCGGAAGTCCTCCACTTCGATGCGGAACGGGAGTTCCTGCACCACGTACCCCTCACCGAGCTGCAGGAACACCACGCTGGCACGCCCCTGCTCGGGAATGGTCACGTTGCCGCGGAACGCGGTCTGCCGGGGTGGCAGCTTGCTGCTGTCATCGATCTGGGAGACCGGGATGTTGCGGGTCTCCACCAGCAGGTCGCCGGTCCAGTACTTCCATTGCATCAGCAGGTTGCCGTCGATGAGGCCGCCGATGCAGATGATGACGATCGCCAGGTGGGTGAAGATGTAACCGAGTCGGTTGCTGGTGCCCCGCATGGCGGAGACCAGCCGGGCGTCCGGCTTGTTCTTGTGGCGTGTACGATAACCATTGCGGCGGAGCGTGGCGTCGGCCGCGGCTGCGGCGTCCTCCGGCGACATGGCCACGAACCACTCCCGCTTGTGGCTGAATGCCCGCAGCGAGCGCTCCTGCTGATGATCGCGGAAGCGGGTCATCTCCTTCCACATCACGGGCGTATGCCGTGTCAGGCAGACCGAGGTGGACACCACCAGGAAGGCCAGCATGAACAGGAACCAGGGCGCACTGTAGACGTCGTAGAGCGACAGCCGCTCGTACACCTCGAACCAGAACGGCCCGAACTTGATCAGGTAATCCTGATACGGCTCGTTCTGGTGCAGCACCGTGCCGATCACCGAGGCAATGGCCACGGCAACCAGCAGGGTTATCGCCAGATTCATGGAACCGAGGAACGTCAGCAGGATGGATGCAGTGCTCTTGCGCTGCCGTCCACCTCGCTTCGTGCTGTCAGCGGCTGTCGCCATACGCTTGGATCACCCGGTGCCGTGGAGCCGGCGCCTGAGACGCGGCCGCCAGAGTGGCGGCTGCTAGATGATGAACCACGCCCGGGAGCGCGGCGTGTCGAACCGGGCGCCCGTCAGCGCGGGCGCCCCGCAGGAGCGCTTACTCCGATTCCCGCTTGTGAAGGCCGGAAATGTAGGAGGACACGGCCTCGATCTCCTCATCGGACATCCGCTCGGCGATATCACGCATCATGCGGTTGCGGTCGGTGGTGCGCTCACCGTCCTTGTACTTGCGCAACTGGTCTGCCGTGTACTCCGCGAGCTGACCACTCAAGCGGGGGTACCCGGCACCGGCCATGCCTTCACCGGCCGGGCCGTGGCAGGCCATGCAGGCAGCGACGCCCTCGTCCGGAAGGCCGCCACGGTAGATGGATTCACCCAGGTCCTTCAGGTCCGGGTCCACGCCGCCGGAGATGCCGCCTTCCTGCGAGGCGAAATAAGCCGCCAGATCCCGCAGGTCCTGGTCGTCCATATCGGCGACCTGACTCTGCATCACGGCGTTTTCGCGGTCACCGCTCTTGTACGCCTGCAGCTGCTCGTACAGGTAGCGCTTGCCCTGGCCGTGGATGATCGGCCATTCAGGGTTGTCCGTGTTGCCTTCGGCAGCGTGGCAGGCCATGCACTGGCCGGAGAGGTCTTCCCCGCGTGACACGTCGCCGGCCTGCAGGAACGGGGTGGCGATCAGCGCCGAACCGGCGATAACAACCTTGATCCAGTTGTTCATGGAATTGGTTACTCCTGGCGAAGCGGAATCTCTGGATATGAGAGTCTCTGGTGCCGGGCCGATGCCCGCCACTTCACGGGAACGGCACCCTGACGTGTCTGCGGCACCCGACGCTGTCAGCAAAACGACCCGAAGTTATACCAGCCACCCCCGACACGGTCAATTTAGCCCACCCCATGGTAGTGGATGGATACCCTGGCAGTGCAACGGGTAGCATACCCCAACCGTCATCCCGCAAATCCGGAAGAAGGTCACACCATGTCAGACCGCTACACCCAGACCCGGTTCCTCAAGAGCGCCAACGAGCTCTCACAGCTGCCCCCGGATACCGGGCTCGAGGTGGCCTTCGCCGGACGCTCCAATGCCGGCAAGTCGAGCGCCCTGAACGCGCTGACCGGGCAGAAGCGCCTGGCCCGGATCAGCAAGACGCCGGGGCGGACGCAGCTCATCAACATCTTCCCGGTCGACGAGGATCGGGCACTCATCGATCTGCCCGGCTACGGTTACGCCAAGGTGCCGGCGGCCATCAAACACCACTGGGACCGGGTGCTGCCGCAGTACCTGGATCGCCGGCAGGCGCTGCGCGGCCTGATGCTGATCATGGATATCCGCCACCCGCTCAAGGACTTCGACCGCCAGATGCTCGCCTGGTGCGATCACGCCGGCCTGCCGGTGCACGTGCTGCTGAACAAGGCCGACAAGCTCAAGCGCGGCGCGGCGGCGTCCGCTCTCATGGCAGTGCGGCGCGCACTGGAGGAGGAGTTCCCGGACACCTCGGTGCAGTTGTTCTCGGCCCTGCGGGCCACCGGCGTGGAAGAGGCACGGGATGTTCTGGATGCCTGGTTCGCGGCGGATCCGGACTGATGCCGGCCCGGAATTTCCGCGATGAAACGGGAACTTCCGATACATGAAATGGTCTGACAAAGTGCGCCAGTGCCCGGCGCCGCCCGCTCACCCCCCTGTATGCTGAGCGGGCTGACGCGACTCTCCCCAGAGTCGCATGTTGGTCCCGGTCTTTCCCCCCGAGAGCCGGGACCTTTTCTTTCATTGATCAGCATAACCTGTCCGCTGCAGCGGATTCAGTGCGCTTCCTCCCAGTTCTGCCCCACACCGATGTCCACGTCCAGTGGCACGTCGAGGGTGGCGGCGTCGACCATGAGCTCCCGCACGCGTGCCGCCACCGCATCCACCTCGCTCTCGGGGACTTCGAACACCAGTTCGTCGTGGACCTGCATGACCATGAGCACATCCGGCTCGTCGGCACGCAGCCATTCATCCACGCGGATCATGGCGCGCTTGATGATGTCAGCCGCCGTCCCCTGCATGGGTGCGTTGATGGCGGTGCGCTCGGCGTACTGCCGCCGCTGCTGGTTGCTGGCGTTGATCTCGGGCAGATACAGGCGGCGGCCGTAGACGGTCTCCACGAAGCCCTGTTCCCGGGCCCGGGCGCGGGTGCCGTCCATGTACGCCTTCACGCCCTGGAAGCGGTCGAAATAGAGATCCACGTATTGCTGCGCCTCACCGCGCTCCACGCCGATCTGCCGCGCCAGCCCCCAGGCGGACATGCCGTAGATCAGGCCGAAGTTGATCGCCTTGGCGGCGCGGCGCTGCTCGTCGGTCACCTGCCCGGGGCTCGCGCCGAAGACCTCCGCGGCGGTGGCTCGGTGGATGTCCTGGCGCTCGGCAAAGGCGCGCTTGAGGGTCTCGTCGCCGGAGAGGTGCGCCATGATGCGCAGCTCCACCTGGGAGTAGTCCGCCGCCATCAAACGGTAACCGGGCGCGGCAATGAACGCCTTGCGGATGCGCCGCCCCTCCTCGCTACGTATCGGGATATTCTGCAGGTTCGGATCGCTGGAGGAGAGCCGGCCGGTGGCGGCCACCGCCTGATGGTAGGAGGTGTGCACCCGGTTGGTGTGCGGGTTGACCATCTGCGGCAGCTTGTCGGTATAGGTGGACTTGAGCTTGGACAGGCCACGGTGCTCGATGATGAGCCTGGGCAGCTCGTAGTCCGCCGCCAGCTCCTGCAGCACCGACTCGGCGGTGGAGGGCTGCCCCTTGGGGGTCTTCTGCAGCACCGGCAGCCCCTGGCGCTCGAACAGGATCTCCTGGATCTGCTTGGGCGAACTCAGGTTGAAGGGGCCACCGGCGGCGTCGTGAGCGGCCTGTTCCAGCCGCTGCATGCTCTTCGCCAGCTCGGTGCTCTGGGTGCGCAGCAACTCGCGGTCCACCAGCACGCCGTGGCGCTCCATGCGCGAGAGCACCGGCAGCAGCGGCACTTCGATTGCCTCGTAGACCGCCTGCAGCGACGGAATGGCCTGCACCCGCGGCCACAGGGTCTGGTGGAGCTGCAGGGTCACGTCGGCGTCCTCGCAGGCGTAGTCCGTGGCCTCGTCCACACCCACCTGGTTGAAGGTGATCTGCCTGGCTCCCTTGCCGGCCACGTCTTCGTACTTGGTGGTGCCGCGCCCCAGGTACTTGAGCGCCAGGGAGTCCATGTCGTGGCGGGTGGCGGTGGAGTCCAGCACGTAGGACTGGAGCATGGTGTCGTGGCGCACACCCTGCAGATCGATGCCGTAGCGGGCCAGAACGCTCATGTCGTACTTCAGGTTCTGGCCGACCTTGGGGTGCTCCGGGTCTTCCAGCAGCGGTTTGAGGGCGTCCAGCACCTGCTGGCGGTCGAGCTGCTCGGGCGCGCCCGGGCCGTCGTGGGCCACGGGGATGTAAATCGCCTCACCGGCCTCGATGGCGAACGACAGGCCGACGATGTTGGCTTCCATGTAGTTGAGGCTGTCCGTCTCCAGATCGAAGGCGAACAGCCCGGCATCCCGCAGCCGCGCCAGCCAGGCGTCGAACTCCGCCTGCTCGGTGACCATGCTGTAGTCGCCGCCGGGCGCATCGGCGTCGCCCGCCTCACCGCCGTCATCGCCGAGCTGGGACAGCCAGCCGGAGAACTCCTGCTGGCGGTAGAGTTCGCGCAGGCTGGCGGTGTCCGGTTCACCGCGCTGCAGGTCGTCCGGGCTCTGGTCCAGATCCAGTTCGCAGCGGATGGTGGCCAGATCCCGCGACAGGGGCAGGTCGTCCAGGTGCTCGCGCAGGCTTTCACCCACCTTGCCCTTGATGGCATCGGCGTTGGCCACCACGCCGTCCAGATCGCCGTAGGCGTCCAGCCATTTCACCGCGGTCTTGGGCCCTACCTTGGGGATGCCGGGGATGTTGTCGGAGGTGTCACCCACCAGGGCCAGGTAGTCGATGATGCGCTCCGGCGGCACGCCGAACTTCTCGCGCACGCCGTCCATGTCCAGGGACGTGCCGCTCATGGTGTTGAGCAGGGTCACCCGCTCGGTGACGAGCTGGGCCATGTCCTTGTCACCGGTGGAGATGATCACGTCGCGGCCGTCGGCGGCGGCCTGCCGGGCCAGGGTGCCGATGACGTCGTCCGCCTCGACGCCGCCCACCTCCACCAGGGGCAGCCCCATGGCGCGGACGATCTGCTTCAGGGGCTCGATCTGCGGGCGCAGATCCTCGGGCATGCCCGGGCGGTTGGCCTTGTACTGCTCGAAGAGGTCATCCCGGAAGGTGCGCCCCGGCGCATCGAACACCACGCCGATGTGGGTGGGTTCGTACTCTGTCAGCAGCTTGCGCAGCATGTTGACCACCCCGTAGACGGCCCCGGTGGGGTCGCCCGCGGAGTTGGTCAGGGGTGGCAGAGCGTGGAAGGCCCGAAACAGGTAGGAGGAGCCGTCCACCAGAATCAGGGGTTGCCCGTCGCTGCGCTCTGCCATTGGTCCTCATCCGTTCAGAAGCGTGCCGAGACCCCCATGTAAGGGCCTTCGATGGTGAGGTCGGCGTCCATGTCGTCGAAGTCGTCCAGGCGGATGTTCTGGTGTTTCCAGCCACCTTCCACGGCCACGGACGCGAGACCGATGCCGGTACGGTACCCGGCGCGGAGAGCAAGATCCACAATCCGATGGCCATCGAAGCTCAGATAGCTCACCTCGCCGCCGCCGAACAGGCCGGTGCCGGGCAGGCGCGCCTCGGTGCGCACGTACAGCAGCGGCAGCGGGCCGTCGAAGGCGACGCGCTCGCGATCACCTGTGGTGCTGTCCTCGACCTCCACCTCGCCGTCGATGTACTTGACGTTCAGGCCGACGTCCAGATCCACGAACAGGCTCCAGGGCGACCAGTAGATGATGAAGTCGGTCTGGTCCAGGGTGATCTCGGATTCGTTATCGCTGGCGAACGTCTCGCCGGCGAACTCAAACTCACTGTCACCCTCGCCCTCCAGGTTCACCGGCGTGTGCTGCAGCTTCAGCCGCGGCAACAGGGGCACCGGGTGGCGCAGATCCGCCCAGACGAAATAGCCCAGCTCGGAGTCCATGTCCAGGTCATCTTCCACGTCCACGCGATTGCCGTCGGACTGCACGTGGCCGCTGGGCGACTGGTTCCAGATGCCCACGCCGACGCTGGCGCCGGTGAGGCCCGCCTTGGCGGACAGGGGCAGCGCCATCAGCACCGCTACCAATACACCCTGTTGCACAACTCGCATATGCCCTCCCATGGAGCGTTTCTTGTTGATTGCCGGCATCCACACCGCGCCGGATGCCACACAGGCGGCGCCATGTTACATAATGGGGCGGCGGCCTCGCCGTGCACGGCTCACGGTTCGCGACCGCGTCGCATCGATTCGCAACAACGGCGCAAGCCACTGGAGCAGCATGATCACACCCGACAAGTTCGCGGGGCGCGCCCCGATCAATGATTCCCTGATGACGCGGGAGTCCTGGAAGATCTTCCAGGTCATGGCGGAGTTCGTGGAGGGGTTCGAGCGCCTGGCGCAGATCAAGCCCTCCGTCAGCCTGTTCGGCTCCGCACGCACGCCGCCGGACCACCCCTGGTATGCGCTGGCGGAGGAGACCGCGTATCAGCTCTCGGAGGCGGGTTTCTCGGTGGTCAGCGGTGGCGGCCCGGGCATCATGGAGGCCGCCAACAAGGGCGCCTACCGCGGCAAGGCGCCCAGCATCGGCCTGAACATCCAGCTGCCCATGGAGCAGGGGGGCAATCCGTATCAGGACATCAGCCTGAACTTCCGCCACTTCTTCTCGCGCAAGGTGATGTTCGTGAAGTACGCCTCCGCCTACGTGGTGCTGCCCGGAGGGTTCGGCACCCTGGACGAGCTGGCGGAGATTCTCACCCTGGTGCAGACGGGCAAGACCCGGCGCATCCCCATCATCCTGGTCAATGAGCAGTTCTGGCGCGGGCTGGTGCAGTGGTTTCAGGACGTGCTGGTGGCCCAGGGCACCATCAACGCCGAGGACATGGATCTGTTTCACGTGGTGGAGGAGCCGAAGCAGGTGGTGGATGCCATCTTCGACCACTACGAGGAGCGCGGCTTCGAGCCCTCGGCGCGGGAGCGGGAGATTCTGCTGGATCTTTAGACATGATGGTGGACCTGAAGGTCCACCCTACGCACTCTCCAGCTTGGCGTAGGCCGCCACCAGCCACTTGGTGCCGGCGTCGGTGAAGTTCACCTGCACGCGGGCACTGGGCCCCTGGCCTTCGTACTGCAGCACGATACCGTCGCCGAACTTCGGATGGTGCACCCGCTGCCCCAGGCTGAACGCCGTGGCGTCACCGCCGGCATGCTCGTCCAGCCCGGAACGCACGGCCATCTGGGGCCGGCTGACGGTCATGCGCGTGCGCACGTGCTGCAGGCAGTCCTCGGGCATTTCGCTGAGAAAGCGTGAAGGCGCACCGAAGGTCTCCTTGCCGTGCAGTCGCCGTTTCTCGGCCCAGGTGAGCACGGCGTGCTGGCGCGCGCGGGTAAGCCCCACGTAGCAGAGCCGCCGCTCTTCCTCGAGCCGGTCCGGATCCTCGGCGGACATCCGGTGCGGAAACAGCCCCTCTTCCAGACCCGTGAGAAAGACCACCGGGTACTCCAGCCCCTTGGCGGAGTGCAGGGTCATGAGCTGCACGCAGTCTTCCCAGGCGTCGGCCTGGCCCTCGCCGGCCTCCAGCGCCGCGTGGGAGAGAAAGGCGGTGAGCACGGCCATGTCGCCGTCACCTTCCCACTCCTGCTCGAAATGCCGGGCGGCGCTGACCAGTTCGTCCAGGTTCTCCAGGCGCGACTCGCCCCGGTCGCTGCCGTCCTTCTGGAACAACTCGCGCAGGCCGGAGCCGCGGATCACCACGTCGATGCGCTCGGCCAGGGGCTGGTCACCGGCTTCCTCGGCCAGGGCGTCGATCAGCGCCAGGAACTTCGTCACCGCCGTGGCCGCGCGTCCGGGCAGGCTGCGATCACCGATGGCGCCCCGGGCGGCCGCCCACATGCTCACGCCGTGGCGACGGCCCAGCTCGCGGATGGTGTCCACGGTCTTGCTGCCGATCCCCCGGGTGGGCGTGTTCACCACCCGTTCGAAGGAGGGGTCGTCGTCGCGGTTGTCGATGAGCCGCAGGTAGGCGAGCGCATCCTTGATCTCGGCGCGCTCGAAAAAGCGCAGACCACCGTAGACGCGGTAGGGCAGGCCGCGCGCCAGCAGCGCTTCCTCGAACACGCGGGACTGGGCATTGGAGCGGTAGAGAATGGCCATCTCGCGCCGCGAGAAGCCGTCGTCCAGCAGCGAGGCGATGCGCTCCACCACGTAGCGGGCCTCGTCCAGTTCGTTGAAGGCCGCGTAGACAGCCACCGGATCGCCATCGGCCCCATCGGTCCACAGGTTCTTGCCCATGCGACCGCTGTTATGGGCGATGAGCGTGTTCGCGGCGTTGAGAATGGTCGCGGTGGAGCGGTAATTCTGCTCCAGGCGCATGACCCGCGTGCCGGGGTAGTCATGGCTCAGCTGGCGGATGTTCTCCACCCGGGCACCGCGCCAGCCGTAGATGGACTGGTCGTCGTCGCCCACGATGAACAGGTCCGCCTGCTCGCCCGCGATCATGCGCAGCCAGCTGTACTGGATGCCGTTGGTGTCCTGGAATTCGTCCACCAGCACGTGGCGCAGCTGCTCCCGGTAATGTCCCTGGATGCCCGGGTTGTCGCGCAGCAGCTCGAAGCTGCGCAGCAGCAGCTCGGCGAAGTCCACCTGGCCGGTGCGTTCGCACGCCTCCTGGTAGGCGGCGTAAATCCGGACCATGCGGTCGGTGTGCGGATCGTTGCCCTCGCCGATGTCACCGGGGCGCTGGCCGTCATCCTTGCGGGCGTTGATGTAACCCTGGACCTGGCGCACGGGGAACCGGCTTTCGTCGATCTCCAGCAACCGCATGACCCGCTTCACCAACCGGCGCTGGTCTTCGGAGTCCAGGATCTGGAACGCTTCCGGGAGCTTCGCTTCACGCCAGTGGCGGCGTAGCAGGCGGTGGGACAGGCCGTGGAAGGTGCCCGTCCACATGCCGGCGGCCGAGTAGCCCAGCAGGCTTTCGATGCGCCCGCGCATTTCCGCCGCCGCCTTGTTGGTAAAGGTAACCGCCATGATGCTGTAGGGGGACGCGTTCTCCACGCGGCCCAGCCAGGCGGCGCGGTGCACCAGCACGCGGGTTTTGCCGCTGCCGGCGCCGGCCAGCACGAGATTGTGGCCCAGAGGCGCGCTCACGGCCTCGCGCTGGGCATCGTTCAACGGGTCGAGAATATCGGAGACGTCCATGGGGGCGCAGTGTAGCAAGTGCGGCGCCGGAGAGCAGTGACTACCGTTCCCAGAGCGCGCGTACTTCCGGGAGCCCACGGATGACGTCGGCGATCGCCCGCACTGTCGGCTCCCGGGCGGAGCCCTTGCGCCAGAGGATGGCCACCTGGCGGCGCGGCTCCGGGGCGCTGAAACGCCGCAGCAGCAGCCGACCATTGCCCATCGGGTTCGCATCCGCCAGAGCGGCCATCTGCGGCAGCAGGGTGATGCCCGCGCCGGCGGCCGCCATCTGCCGCAGCGTCTCCAGGCTGGTGGCGCGGAACTCCCGCGCCTCCCGGGCGCCCACGGTCTGGCACACGCTCAGTGCCTGATCCCGCAGGCAGTGCCCCTCCTCCAGCAGCAGCACCCGCTCATCCGCCAGATCCTCCAGGGTGATGGCGCTACGCTCGGCGAGCGGGTGGCCGGCGGGTGCGGCCAGGACAAAAGGCTCGTCGTACAACGCCACCTGCGCGAAGGCGTCCGCGCCCTCGAAGGGCACCGCGATGACGGCCACGTCGATGGCACCGTTGCGCAGTTTCTCCAGGCAGGCGGCGGTCTGCTCCTCGCGGAGCAACGGCCGCAGGCGCGGCAACTCGCGCTCGAAGGCGGGCGCCAGATACGGGAGCAGGTAGGGCGCTACGGTGGGGATGATGCCCAGGCGCAGGTCACCGGCGAACGGGTCGCTGGCAGCGCGGGCGACCTCCACGATGTCATCGGCCAGGTTGAGCATGCCCCGTGCGCGGCGGGCCACGTCGTCGCCGATGGCGGTCAGCATGATCTGCTTGCTGGAGCGCTCCACCAGCTGGACACCCAGGAACTGCTCCAGCTTCTTCAGCTGGGCGCTGAGGGTGGGCTGACTGACGTGGCAGGCTTCTGCGGCCCGGCCGAAGTGACGGTGGTCGGCGACGGCGACCAGGTAGCGGAGGTCGCGCAGATTCATACAGCCCTCCCTTGTAGGCGGCGTTCGGGGCACCGGATTTGAGCGTTGCGACAGGCCGGGGCCTGACAAATGGCTTGAACAGGTTAGTATGATACGCGGGAAAAGGGGGCGGCCGGGCCGAATATCATCAAACCACCCGCCGCCGGTGACGACGACACAGGACTGTTGGCATGGCGTCAGACCGGATAGAGCCGGTTTCCATCGTGGTCGTGGACGACGCGAAGTTCACGCTTGAAATGCTGCGACGGGTGCTGGAGACAACGGGCTACACCGACATACGCATTGCGCGCTCCGCCGCCGAGGCCCTGGCGATGCTGGGCGAACGTCAGGCGGACATTCTCCTGGCCGACTGGCTGATGCCGGAGATGGACGGTCTGGGGCTCACCCGTGAGGTGCGGGCGCAGGACGCGGGCAGCGGCCACCGCACGTCGATCATCCTCCTCTCCGGGAAAGAAGAGGCCGGCGCGCTGACGGAGGCGTACGCCAGTGGCGTTGATCACTTCGTCACCAAGTCGCCGGACAGCGAAGCGCTGCTCGAGGCGGTGCGCGTTGCGGTCGACCGTATCGGTGGCAGTCCGAAGTAACCGGGCACTCACTCGACGGTGACGGATTTCGCCAGGTTCCGCGGCTTGTCCACGTCGGTGCCCTTCAGGACCGCCACGTGGTAGGCGAGCAGCTGCAGGGGCACGGTGAATACGATGGGCGCCACCACCTCGGCCACCGCCGGCACGGGCAGGACGATCAGGCCGGGGCGCTCGGAGAAGCGCACCGCGTCGTCGGCGAACACCAGCAGCTCCCCCCCGCGCGCCTGGACTTCCTGCAGGTTGGATTTCAGCTTCTCGAGCAGCTCGTCGTTGGGCGCCACGGCAACCACCGGCATCTCGGCGTCCACCAGTGCCAGCGGACCGTGCTTGAGTTCGCCGGACGGGTAGGCCTCCGCATGGATGTAGGAGATCTCCTTGAGCTTCAGCGCCCCCTCCAGCGCCACGGGATACTGCGGCCCACGCCCGAGGAAGAGACTGTGGCGCTTGTCGACGAAGCGCTCCGCCAGCTCGGCGATGCGCGGCTCCAGTGCCAGGGTGCGCTCCACGGCGGCGGGCAGATCGTACAGGGCCGCGACCAGTTCACGCTCCGCATCCGCGCCCAGTGCATGGCGCCGGCCCAGGCCGGCGACCAGCAGCAGCAGCCCGGCAAGCTGGGTCGTGAACGCCTTGGTGGATGCGACCCCGATCTCCGGCCCCGCACGCGTCATGAGCGTGAGATCCGACTCGCGCACCAGGGAGCTTTCCGGCACGTTGCAGATCGCCAGGCTCGCGCTGTAGCCCAGCCGCTTCGCCTCCCGCAGCGCCGCCAGGGTATCGGCGGTCTCGCCTGACTGGGAGATGGTGACGAACAGGGTATCGGCGGCCACCACGTGTTTGCGGTAGCGGAATTCGCTGGCCACTTCCACGTCACAGGGCAGCCCGGCCAGCGCCTCGAACCAGTACCGCCCGATCAGGCCGGCGTGGTAGCTGGTGCCGCAGGCGACGATCTGCACACGGCGCACGCTGTCGAAGATGGGTGTGGCGTCGGGACCGAAGATCTCGGGCAACACCCGCTCCCGGGACAGCCGCCCCTCCAGGGTTTCCGCCAGGGCGTTCGGCTGCTCGTGGATCTCCTTGAGCATGAAGTGGCGGTAGCCGCCGCGTTCCACGGCATCCGGGGAGACCTCGGAGACGCGCACGGGCCGCTCCACTTCCCGGCCCTCGGCGTCGTAGATGCGGACACTGTCGCGGCGGACATCGGCGATATCTCCCTCCTCGAGGAAGATGAACCGCTGCGTCACCGGCAACAGGGCGAAGACGTCAGAGGCGATGAAATGCTCGCCGATCCCGATCCCGATCACCAGGGGGCTGCCCCGTCGCGCAGCCACCAGGCGGTCCGGTTCGTCGGCACTGAGCACCCCGAGGGCAAATGCCCCTTCCAGCCGGGCCGCGCTCGCCCGCACGGCCGCGAGGAGATCGTGGCCTGCGGCCACGTGCCGGTGCACCTCGTTGACCACCACCTCGGTATCGGTCTCCGACTCGAAACCGTAGCCGAGGCCTGTCAGCTCGCTACGCAGCGCTTCGTAGTTCTCGATGATGCCGTTGTGGACGATGGCCACCCGATCCAGTGCCATGTGCGGATGGGCGTTGGCGTCCGTGGGCCGGCCGTGGGTCGCCCAGCGGGTATGGGCGATCCCGGTGGTGCCCTGGACCGGGTCGGCGCCCAGGGCCTCCTCCAGGGCGGCCACCTTGCCCACGGCGCGCCGCCGGCCAATGGCCCCGCGCGCGTCGATCAGCGCCAGCCCGGCGGAATCGTAACCCCGGTACTCCAGCCGTTTCAGTCCTTCGAGCAGAATGCGCGAGACTTCGCGCTCGGCGACCGCGCCGACGATTCCACACATGGTCTGGCTCCCTCAGATCAGATCAGCGACGCGCGCGGCACCATGAGCACGGACTGGGTGGCACGCCGCACCACGTTCTGCGCCGTGCTGCCCAGCATCAGCTCGCGGATCGGGCTGCGGCCGCGCTTGCCGATGATCATCATGGTGCTGCCTTCCTCCTCGGCCACATCGGCGAGGACCCGCGAGGGGTTTCCGTACTCGATGCGCGTCAGGAGCCGATCCCTGTGGTTCGCGAACTGGTCGGCCAGCGCGGCGAGCCGCTTCTCCGCGTCCGCCCGGGCGGCGTTCTCGCCCATGGCGTCCACCACGTCATCTTCCAGTACATGGCAGAGCACGATCTTCTCGGCCGACGCTGCCAGCTCCGCGGCGTGCCGCTCGGCCTCGTAGCAGGATTCGGAAAAGTCGGTGCCCAGCAACAGCGAACGGAAACCACGGCCACCCACGCGACGGGCCCCGCCACCCACCGGCTCGATCAGCGTCGGTGTGGCGGTCTTGCGGATCAGCTGCAGGACGGTGGAACCGCGCAGGAACTCCCGGAAATGGCCTTCGCCCCGCGAACCCACGAGAATCAGCGACGCGTGCGCCGCCCGGGCGATGGTGGACAGTTCATGGGCAGGCTGGCCGGTGCGCAGCTCGGCATTGACGTGGAGTCCGGCCTCCTCGAGGACGGACTTCTCCTCTTCCAGCCGGCGATGCGCGTCCTGGCGATGAACTTCGTCCTGGGTCTCCGAGTGATGGGAGAGGAGCACGTCGACCAGCGTGATCTCCTCGGTACCGAGCCGACGAAGCTCGTCCATCTCCTCCAGCAGTCGCGATGAAGCGGATGCGAAATGGGCGGCGACTACAACGTGCTTGAACATCGACTCTCTCCTCTGGCAATCAGGGTGTTCCGGGGCAACTGGCCCGCCGCGTCGCGGCGGCGGGGACCACCATCGCTATCTCCATCATTGGGGCCGTCTCCGGGCGCGTCAACAGCGGCGGTCTCATCGGCGCCGCCGGGACCAGCCGGAGACGCTACGTGCCGGCGCGCGGGTGACGGTGAGACTGTCCGCCTCGGTATCCCGGGTGAGGGTCGTGCCCGCGCCGAGAACGGAACCGGACGCCACTGATACCGGCGCCACCAGCTGGGTGCCCGAACCGATGAACGCACCGTCGCCGATGGTGGTGTGGTGCTTGTTGGTGCCGTCGTAATTGCAGGTAATGGTGCCCGCCCCGACGTTCACGTCGCAGCCAAGCGTGGCGTCGCCGATGTAGCTCAGGTGATTGACCTTGCTGCCCGGCCCGATCACCGCCTTCTTGATCTCGACGAAATTGCCGGCCCGCGCACCGGTTCCGAGCTCGGCCCCCGGACGCAGGCGGGCGAATGGCCCGACACGGGCATCACGACCGACGTGTGCGCCCTCGAGAATACTGTGGGCCTCGATCACGGCACCGCTCTCGATGGAGACATCACGAAGGCAGACGTAGGGACCGATGCGGACATTGTCGCCAAGCGTGACGGCGCCTTCCATCACCACCCCTACGTCCACGGTGCAGTCCTGGCCGAACCGGAGGTGACCGCGAAGATCGAAGCGGTTGCGGTCCACCAGGCCAAGCCCGTCGCGCAGGGCGGTGTCGGCCTGCCGCCGCTGGTAGATACGCTCGGCCGCCTCCAGTTGCAGGCGATCATTCACACCGGCCACTTCTCCGGGGTCGGACGCCTGCGTCGCGGCCACCCGCCGCCCGTCGGCCCGTGCCGCGGCGACGCAATCCGGGAGGTAGTACTCGCCCTGGGCATTGCTGTTGTCGCAACGCGCGAGCCAGTCCCGCAGGGCACCCGCCGGCGCGGCCATCAACCCGGTGTTGGTCTCCGTCAGGGCGAGCTCCGCCAGCCCGGCATCCTTGTGCTCCACGATCCGCTCGACGAACCCCTCGGCATTCCTGACGATGCGACCGTATCCGGCGGGATTCTGGAGATCGACGGTAAGCACGGCGGGCCCGTCGCCCACCGCCGCCACCAGGTCGGCCATGGTCTCGGCACGGACCAGGGGCACATCGCCGTAGAGCACGAGGACCGTCGCGTCGTCGCCGATGTCCGGCATGGCCTGCTGGACGGCGTGGCCGGTGCCAAGCTGCTCGGCCTGCTCCACCCAGTTGACGGCGGCGTCGGCGAGGGCCTCGCGCACGCGCTCTCCGCCATGACCATGGACCACGTGAATGGCCGCCGGCTCCAGGGTCCTGGCGGTATCCACCACGTGGCGCAACAACGGACGCCCGGCGAGAAGGTGGAGCACTTTCGGCAGGGCAGAGCGCATCCGCTTGCCCTGACCGGCGGCAAGAATCACGACGTGGAGAGGAGGGCGTGGATCAGACATGGGCGCAGCTCTCTGGACGGGCTCCAACAAAAAAGCCGCCGCTCCCGGCAGTCGGGGCGGCGGCTGTCACAAGGCGCGGTTGACCACGAACGGTGTCGCGGTCAGCTACCCCGCTTGCGGCGCAGACTCTGCAGTGCCCGCAGCTGCGCGGCAGCTGCAGCAAGCTCGGTCTGGGCGCGTGCGTAGTCCACTTCCGAACTGCGGTCGCGCAGCGCTTCCTCGGCGCGGCGCTTCGCCTGCTCCGCCTCCGCCTCGTCGATATCCTTCGCCCGCACTGCCGTGTCGGCGAGGATGGTGACAACGTGGGGCTGGATTTCCAGCATGCCGCCGGAGACGTAGAAGAACTGTTCATCGCCGCCGGGCATGCGCACGCGGACTTCACCGGGCTGGAGCTGTGCCATCAGCGGGGCGTGCCGCGGCATGATGCCGAGTTCCCCTTCGGTGGCTCGCGCCGCCAGGAACTCGACCTCACCGGCAAACACGGCTTCTTCCGCGCTGACGATGTCCAGTTGCATGGTATTGGCCATTAGGGCACCTATGCGACAGATTTACAGGTTCTTCGCCTTCTCGACGGCTTCGTCGATCGTGCCGACCATGTAGAAGGCCTGCTCGGGCAGCTCGTCGTACTCGCCGTCGACGATGCCCTTGAAGCCGCGAATGGTCTCCTTGAGGGAGACGTACTTGCCGGGCGACCCGGTAAACACCTCCGCAACGAAGAACGGCTGGGACAGGAACCGCTGGATCTTGCGCGCCCGGGACACGGTGAGCTTGTCCTCTTCCGACAGCTCATCCATGCCGAGAATCGCGATGATGTCCTTGAGTTCCTTGTAGCGCTGCAGGGTCCCCTGCACGGCGCGCGCGGTGTCGTAGTGCTCGTCGCCGATGATCAGCGGATCCAGCTGGCGGCTGGTGGAGTCCAGCGGGTCCACCGCCGGGTAGATACCCAGCGAGGCGATGTCACGGGACAGCACGACCGTGGCGTCCAGGTGAGCAAACGTGGTGGCCGGCGACGGGTCGGTCAGGTCGTCAGCAGGCACGTACACGGCCTGGATCGACGTGATGGAACCGGTCTTGGTGGAGGTGATGCGCTCCTGCAGGACACCCATTTCCTCGGCCAGGGTCGGCTGGTAACCCACCGCGGACGGCATGCGCCCGAGCAGCGCGGAGACTTCCTGCCCGGCCAGGGTGTAACGGTAGATGTTGTCGATGAACAGCAGCACGTCACGGCCTTCATCACGGAAGTACTCCGCCATGGTCAGACCGGTCAGGGCCACGCGCAGGCGGTTGCCCGGCGGTTCGTTCATCTGCCCGTACACCAGCGCAACCTTGTCCAGCACGTTGGACTCGGTCATCTCGTGGTAGAAGTCGTTACCCTCACGGGTCCGCTCCCCGACACCGGCGAACACCGAGTAACCGGAGTGCTCGATGGCGATGTTGCGGATGAGCTCCATCATGTTGACGGTCTTGCCGACACCGGCGCCGCCGAACAGGCCAACCTTGCCGCCCTTGGCGAACGGGCAGATCAGGTCGATGACCTTGATGCCGGTCTCCAGCAGTTCCGCGCTGGCGGACTGCTCGTCGTAGGCGGGCGCACTGCGGTGGATACCCCAGTTTTCCTCGTTACCGATGTCGCCCTTTTCATCGATGGGCCGGCCCAGCACGTCCATGATGCGGCCCAGCGTCTTCTTGCCGACAGGCACGGAGATCGCCTTGCCGGTGTTGGAGACTTCCAGCCCGCGCTTGAGCCCGTCGGTGCTCCCCATGGCGATACAGCGCACCACACCGTCACCGGTCTGCTGCTGGACTTCCATCACCAGGTCAACCTCGTTGACCGTCAGGGCGTCGTAGACATTGGGCACGGCGTCACGGGGGAATTCGATATCCACCACGGCGCCGATGATCTGGACAATTTTTCCTGAGCTCATACCCCAGTTCCTCTAAAAACGATTCTTGAAAACGGCACGGGCATCCTGATCGCGGGCCTCCTGACGCGCCGCCGGGCCTAGACGGCCGCGGCGCCGGAGACGATCTCCGTGAGCTCCGTGGTAATGGCCGCCTGGCGCGCCTTGTTGTAGACGAGCTGCAGGTCCTCGATGACGCTCTCGGCATTATCGGAGGCAGACTTCATCGCAACCATGCGCGCCGCCTGTTCACTGGCGATGTTCTCCACCACGGCCTGGTAAACCATCGACTCCACGTAGCGCTGCAGCAGCTCGTCGAGAACGTGCTCCGCGTCCGGCTCGTAGATGTAATCCCAGCTGTAGGGCTGCTCGTCCAGTACCGGATCCGTCAGGGCGGGCAGTGGCAGCAGGGTTTCCACCTGCGGCGTCTGCGTCATCGTGTTCACGAACTCGTTGTAGACGAGGCAGACCTGGTCCAGCTCCCCGTCGCGGAAACCGTCCAGCATGACCTTGATGGTCCCGATGAGATCGGCGATGTGCGGCGTGTCACCGAGATGGGTCACCTGGGCGACCAGGTTGCCGCTAAGACGCCGCAGGAACTGGGCGCCCTTGTTGCCGATGGCGCACAGGTCCACCTCGACGTTGCGCTCCTGGCACTTGCGCAGCTCGGGAATGAGCTTGCGGAACAGGTTGCTGTTCAGCCCGCCACAGAGCCCGCGATCCGACGTGACCACGATGAACCCCACCCGTTTGACCTCCCGCTCCGCCATGAACGGGTGCCGGTACTCGGGCTGGGCATGGGCCAGATGGCTGACGACGTTGCGGATCTTCTCGGCATAGGGCCGAGACGCTTCCATGCGCCCCTGGGCGGAGCGCATCTTGCTCGCCGCGACCATCTCCATCGCGCCGGTGATCTTCTGCGTGCTCTGCACGCTCTTGATCTTGGTACGTATCTCTTTAGCGCCGGACATCGGCGGACCTCGCTTGGCTTACCAGGAACCCTGCGACTTGAATTCGGAGATCAGCTTCTTCAGCTGACCCTCGATTTCGTCGTTGAAATCGCCGGTCTCGTTGATGGTCTTGCAGAGATCGGGATAGTTGGAGCGCATGTGTCCATGCAGCGCCGCCTCGAAGGTACCGATCTCCTTGAGATCCAGATCATCCAGGTAGCCTTCGTTGACCGCGTACAGCGACAGCGCCATCTCGGCGATGGGCAGCGGGCTGTACTGCTTCTGCTTCATCAGCTCCATGACCACCTGACCACGCTCCAGCTGCTGCCGGGTGGCCTCATCAAGGTCCGACGCGAACTGCGCAAACGCCGCCAGCTCACGGTACTGGGCCAGGGCCAGACGAATGCCGCCACCGAACTTCTTGATGATCTTGGTCTGCGCCGAACCACCCACGCGGGAGACGGAGATACCGGCGTTGATGGCCGGCCGCACACCCGAGTTGAAGAGGTCCGACTCCAGGAAGATCTGCCCGTCGGTGATGGAGATCACGTTGGTCGGCACGAATGCGGACACGTCACCGGCCTGGGTCTCGATGATGGGCAGCGCCGTCAGCGAGCCGGTCTTGCCGGTCACCTTGCCACCGGTCTGCTGCTCGACGAAGTCGGCATTGACGCGTGCGGCGCGCTCCAGCAACCGGGAGTGGAGGTAGAACACGTCACCCGGATAGGCTTCGCGGCCCGGCGGGCGCCGCAGCAGCAGGGACACCTGGCGGTAGGCCCAAGCCTGCTTGGTGAGGTCGTCGTACACGATCAGGGCGTCCTCGCCCTTGTCGCGGAAGTACTCGCCCATGGCGCACCCGGCGTAGGGCGCGATGTACTGCAGGGCGGCGGACTGGGACGCGGCGGCGGCAACGATGATGGTGTGTTCCATCGCGCCGTGCTCTTCCAGCTTGCGGACCACGCTGGCGATGGACGAGTTCTTCTGTCCGATCGCGACGTAGATGCAGGTAACGCCCGTGCCCTTCTGGTTGATGATGGCGTCGACGGCGACGGCGGTCTTGCCGGTCTGACGGTCACCGATGATCAGCTCACGCTGGCCACGGCCGATGGGCACCATGGCGTCGATCGCCTTGAGGCCGGTCTGCACGGGCTGGTCGACACTCTGGCGCGCGATGACGCCGGGAGCGACCTTCTCGATGGGCTCGCTCTGGGTGGTTTCCACCGGCCCCTTGCCGTCAATCGGGTTGCCCAGCGGGTCGACCACTCGGCCCTTCAGGGCGTCGCCCACCGGCACTTCCAGAATGCGGCCGGTGCACTTGACCGGATCGCCTTCCGAGATGTGGCGGTAGTCGCCCAGGATGACGACACCCACGGAGTCCCGCTCGAGGTTGAGCGCCATGCCGTAGGTTTCGTTCGGGAACTCGAGCATTTCGCCCTGCATGACGTCAGCCAGCCCCGCGACACGCACGATACCGTCCTGCACGGAGACGGCGGTGCCTTCATTCCGGGCTTCGGCGACGGCATCGAAGTTCTCGATGCGCTGCTTGATGAGATCGCTGATTTCCGAAGCTTTGAGTTGCATAGGAGTTATCCCCTTACCGGTTCAGGGCCGTCGCCAGGCGTGTCAGGCGGCCGCGCACCGAACCATCGATTACCAGATCCCCTGCCCGAATGATCGCGCCGCCCATGAGGCGGTCGTCGATCTCGCTGGTGAGGTGAACTTTCCGCTTGAGGCGCTTGCCCAGGGAGGCCTCCAGCTCGGCCTGGAGCTTGTCGTCCACAGGCTGTGCCGAGACGATGGTCGCCTCCAGCGTCCCCTCTTCCTCGGCGCGCAGCGCCTCGTACTGTTCCGCGAGCGCGGGCAGCGCAATGAGCCGGCCCTTTTCCGCAAGCAGACGCACGAGATTCTGCCCGGAGCCATCCAGGTGTTCACCGCAGATGTCCCGAATCAGGGCGTTCGCCTGGTCGGGCGACAGCCGGGGACTGGCCAGCAACGGGTGAACCCGTTCATCACTGGCCACGGCGGCAAGCAGCCCGAGGGTATCGGACCACTTGGCGAGCTCACCCTTGTCTCGGGCGAGCTTGAACACCGCTTGGGCATAGGGCCGTGCGATGGTGTTGAAGTCGGCAGCCATCGATATCGCCTCAGAGCTGTTTCGCCAGGTCCTGGAGCAGGTCGTTGTGGGCCTTGGCATCCACCTCGCGCTCCAGCACGCGGCTGGCGCCAGTGACGGCCAGGGTCACAACCTGATCCCGGAGTTCGGTCTTGGCCTGGTTGATCTCCTGCTCGATCTGCGCCTGGGCCTGGGCCAGCTGACGCTCACCCTCGTTGCGGGCCGTCTCGCGCGCTTCCTCGATGATCTCGCTGGAGCGCTTGTTGGCCTGCTCAAGGATGTCACTGGCCTGCTGACGGGCTTCCTTCAGGATTTCCGCCTGCTTGGCTTCGGCCTTTTCGAGCTCTTCGCGACCACGTTCGGATGCGGCAAGACCATCGTTGATCTTTTCCTGCCGCTCCTTCATGGCCGTGGCGAGATTCGGCCAGACGAACTTCATCGTGACCCAGACGAACACCCCGAAGGCGATCATCTGGCCTAAGAGCGTGGCATTGATATCCATGCCATCACCTCCCGTGCGTGTACCTATGAATTAGACGCAACCAGCGTTACGCGCCAGCCGCGGCTTCAATAGCACCGACGAACGGGTTGGCGAAGATGAAGAACAGGGACAGGCCCACGCCGATCATGGAGATGGCATCGAGCAGACCGGCCAGCAGGAACATGCGGCCCTGCAGCATGGCGGCGAGCTCGGGCTGCCGGGCAATGCTCTCGAGGAACTTGCCACCCATGATGGCGAAGCCGAGGGCGGTGCCGAGGGCGCCGGCGGAGAGGATGATGGCGACGGCGATGACGGTCATGCCCTGCACGTCGGCAATGAGTTCTGCGAGTTCCATTGTCTACCTCCGAGTCGTATGACAGATACGTAAAGTGAAATCGGTGAACGCTTAGTGATCCTCGGCCGCCATGCTGAGATAGACGACACTGAGCATCATGAAGATGAACGCCTGCAGCGGAACCACCAGGATGTGGAAGATGGCCCAGATCGACGCAAGAATGGTCTGCCCGGCGAACAGCATGAGACCACTGACACTGGTGAGCATCTCACCCCAGGCCGTACCGAAGCCGAGGGTCAGCGTCGCGATCAGGATGAAGATCAGCTCCGCCGCGTAAAGGTTGCCGAACAACCGCAGCGAGAGGGAGATCGGCTTGGCCAGCAGCTCGACGATGTTCAGCACCAGGTTGAACGGCATCAGCCACGGGCCGAACGGGTGGAACAGCAGCTCCTTGATGAAACCGCCGATGCCCTTGTAGTACAGGCTGAAGCCGATGATCAGCGCCAGCACCGACAGCGACAGGCCGAAGGTGATGTTCAGGTTCACCACGGGCAGGACCTTGAAGTAGTCCCAGCCAAGTGCACCCATGGTGTCGGGGACCAGGTCGATGGGAATGAGGTCCATGAAGTTCATGAGAAAGACCCAGACGAAGATGGTCAGGGCCATGGGTGCGACGAGGGAGTTCTTGCCGTGGAAGGTGTCCTTGCTGATGCCGTCGATGAACTCGACCATCATCTCCACGAAATTCTGTAGCGGCCCCGGAACGCCGGCGGTCGCGCGGCGGGAGACCATGCCAAAGACAAGCAGGAAGAGACCTCCGAGCAGAATGGACACGAGAAGGCTGTCGAGATGCAGTGTCCAGAACCCTTCGCCGACCTGCCAGTGCGTAAGGTGGTGCTCGATATAGCCCGTGACGCCCGAAGAATTATCGCTCATCGTTAGTTCACCGCTGTTCAGCCCGCGCCGGCTCTCAGCGCGAGCCAGTAAACGAGTATGGCCAGAATGTAGGTCGTAATCAGGGGAGCAAAAGCCGAAGCAAACACCTGCAGTGCGATGGCGAACAGCACCACGGTCAGGCCGAACTTGAGCACTTCCCCCCGATAAAACGCGCCGACGATCCGCTTTGGTTCAGCATCCGCCGGCACCGAAAACACTTTGACCGCGAGGTAGAGGGCCGGAAGTATGGCCACAACACCTCCAGCGAGCGCAGCCATCCCTGCTTGACCGCCCTGGAGGATGCCCCAGACGGCGCCGCTGATCAGAGTCACCACGCCTTGCCCGATGATTACGGTGCGGGCGGCATGTCTAGCGCTCATGGCGCACCGGGCCGGGGGCGCTTCGCCTGGTCATGCAGCA
Organism: Aquisalimonas asiatica; assembly: GCF_900110585.1. NCBI lineage: Bacteria > Pseudomonadati > Pseudomonadota > Gammaproteobacteria > Chromatiales > Ectothiorhodospiraceae > Aquisalimonas > Aquisalimonas asiatica. The sequence goes on from NZ_FOEG01000006.1 coordinate 65,683, forward strand.
GGCGGGCTGCCGGTGGGTAATCGGTCCGGACGCCATTCGCTGTGCCATCACGATACGGTTTTGTCAGCACCGCGCTTCGCCTTGTGCCTGGCCGCGCGGTGTCACATTGAGCCGCGGAGTATAATGACTCCCCCCCGGGGGGTCAACGCTGTCACCGGCGGGGTCAGCGGATGCGCTCGATGATGCCGTCCAGTTCGTCGAGACTGCCGTACTGGATCACCAGTTTGCCTTTGCCCTGGCGCCCCTGCTGGATGGACACGCTGGCGCCGAGGCGATCGGCCAGGTCATCCTGAAGGCGGCGGATGTCCGGATCCAGGGCCTGGGTGCGCTGGGGCGTCTCCTGCTTGTTCTGCTCGAGAGCCTTGCGCACCAACGCCTCGGTGGCCCGCACGGACAGGCCCTTGGCGACGATGCGGGCGGCGATGGCGTTCTGCTCCGCGGTCGGCAGAGCGGCGAGGGCACGCGCATGGCCCATTTCCAGCTCGCCACGCTGGATCCGTTCGCGGACTTCGGGGCTGAGGTCCAGGAGACGCAGCAGATTGCTCACCGATGCCCGCGACCGGCCCACCGCTTCCGAAACGGCCTGGTGGGTCATGCCGAATTCGTCCACCAGACGGCGCAGGGCCACCGCTTCCTCCAGCGGATTGAGGTCCTCGCGCTGGATGTTCTCGATCAGGGCCACGGCGACGGCGACTTCGTCGGGGATTTCCCGCACGATCGCCGGCACCTCGGCGAGACCGGCCAGCTGGGCCGCCCGCCAACGCCGTTCCCCGGCGATGATCTCGAAGCGGTCGTCCTCGTCGATGGGCCGGACCACCAGGGGCTGGATGACCCCCTGGGCGCTGATGGAGTCCGCCAGCTCCTGCAGGGCGGTCGGGTCCATCTCCCGGCGGGGCTGATATCTGCCCCGCTCCAGCCACTCCACGGGCAGGCGACGCAGATCGCCCTGGTCGTCGCCGTCGATCTCGTCGGTTGCCCCCAGCAACGCGTCCAGACCGCGTCCCAGTCCTCGTTTCTTCGCGCTCATCAAGAGCCTCTGTGCGTTCAGGCGGTGGCCGCCGCCGTCATGTCCTTGCGGATGATCTCGCTGGCCAGGGCCATGTAAGCCAGCGATCCGCGGGAGTACCGGTCGTACTGGATCGCGGAAAGCCCGTGACTGGGCGCTTCCGCGAGCCGAATGTTCCGCGGAATCAGCGTGCTGTAGACCTGCTTCGGGAAATGCTGCATGAGCTGCGCCCCGACCTGGTTGGCGAGATTGTTACGGGGATCGAACATAGTCCGCAACAGCCCCTGGATTACCAGCTCGTTGTTGGCCTGCTGCTGCACGCGACGAATGGTGTCCAGCAGCGCGGTCAGCCCCTCCAGCGCGTAGTATTCGCACTGGATCGGGATCAGTACACCGTGCGCCGCGACCAGTGCGTTGACGGTGAGAATGTTCAGCGATGGCGGACAGTCGATCAGGATGTAATCGAAGTCATCCCGTACCCGCGCAAGCTGGCGGCGAAGGTGCTGCTCCCGCCCTTCGGAGTCCATCAGGCGGACCTCGGCGGCGGTGAGATCGCCGTTACCGGGGACGACCTGAAAGCTGCCTTCCGGCGCATCGATGAGCGCTTCGCGCACGGAGCGCTCGTCCATCAGCACATGGTAGCCGCTGACATCCACGCCGTTGCGGTCGATACCGGAGCCAACGGTGGCATTCCCCTGGGGGTCCAGATCGACCAGCAGCACCCGTTGGCGGTTCATGGCCAGCGCGGCCGCCAGGTTCACGCATGTGGTGGTCTTGCCGACCCCGCCCTTCTGGTTGGCGATGGCGATGATTCTACCCATCGGTCTCTCCGCTTGTGGCTTCCTGGCGGCGGATACGGACGACACAGCGCGCGGCATCCACTCCCGGCACCTCCAGCGTTTCGACGTCGTAACCCCAGCCCGGCGGCATCGCCGCCGTCTCGCTGTCACCGTCGAAGCGCCCCTTCATCGCCAGGATCAGGCCGCCCGGTGCGACGAGCCGGCCTGCACCCTGGACCAGTTGATCCAGTCGCGCGAATGCGCGTGCGATTACCGTGTCAAAAACGCAATCCGTGGACCAGCGTTCAATCCGGTCCTGCACCACGGTCACCTGTTGCAGATCCAGCTCCAGCGCCGCCTGACGCAGGAAACGCGTCTTCTTGCCATTGGTGTCCAGCAGGGTGACCTGAAGCTCCGGCCGGCACAGCGCCAGCGGGATCCCCGGCAACCCGGCCCCCGAACCCACATCAAGCAGCCGCGACCCTTCAACATAGGGAAGCGTCGCCAGGCTGTCCAGCAGATGCCGCGGCACCATCTCCAGCGGGTCGCGGACGGCGGACAGGTTGAACGCGCGGTTCCAGCGGCTCAACAGGGCCAGGTAGTCCACCAGGCCGTCCACGGGGGGCGCGCTCGGCAACGCCAGGCGGTCAATGCCGTCGACCACGGCGCGCGTGACCGCCGTCCGGGGGAAATCCTGCGTCATGCGCGCTGACGGTGCTGCGCCGGGTCATCGCCGCGGCGCAGGTGCACCAGCAGCAGGGACACCGCGGCGGGCGTGACGCCCTGGATGCGGGAGGCCTGACCAATGGTGGTCGGGCGATGATCAATCAGTTTCTGCCGCACCTCACTGGAGAGACCGGCGACGGCGTTGAAATCGACACCGTCCGGTATGGTCAGGTGTTCGAAACGCTGCGCGCGGTCGATCTCGTCACGCTGACGGTCCAGATAGCCGGCGTACTTCGCCTGAATCTCGATCTGCTCGGCCACCGCCGGGTCGGCCACGCCGGCATCTCCGGTCAGGGCCGTCAGCCCTGCATAGTCCACCTCCGGCCGACGCAGAATGGCGTCGAGATGCTGTTCACGCTTCAGCGGGCCGCCGAGCACACGCTGCGCGACGGCCGGGTCGACATCGGCCGGCCGCAGCAGGGTGGTGGCCAGTCGCTGCTGCTCGGCGGCGATGGCGTCGCGCTTGCGCTGGAAGGCATCCCAGCGCTGGTCATCCACAAGCCCCAGATCCCGGCCTGCCGGGGTCAGCCGGAGGTCGGCGTTGTCCTCTCGCAGCAGCAGGCGATACTCCGCCCGGCTGGTGAACATGCGGTAGGGCTCCTGGGTCCCGCGGGTGATCAGGTCGTCGATGAGTACGCCGATGTAGGCCTCGTCACGGCCGGGTGTCCACGGCGCTTCCTGGCGCACGGCGCGGGCGGCATTCAACCCGGCCACCAGGCCCTGGGCTGCAGCCTCCTCATAGCCGGTGGTGCCGTTGATCTGGCCGGCGAAGTAGAGCCCGCCCACGTAGCGGGTTTCCAGGCTGGGGCGCAGGTCCCGCGGGTCGAAATAGTCGTATTCGATGGCGTAGCCCGGCCGCGTGATATGCGCATTCTCCAGACCGACACAGGAGCGAACCAGCGCAAGCTGCACATCGAACGGCAGGCTCGTGGAGATGCCGTTGGGGTAGACCTCGTGCGTGTCCAGACCCTCTGGCTCCAGAAAGATCTGATGGGATGTCTTGTCGGCAAAGCGCACCACCTTGTCTTCCACCGAGGGGCAGTAACGCGGACCCACACCATCGATCTCGCCCGAGTACATGGGCGAGCGGTGAAGGGCGCCACGGATCAGCTCATGGGTCGCTTCGTTGGTGTGGGTGATCCAGCAACTGACCTGTTGCGGATGCTCGTCCCGGGACCCCATGAACGACGCCACCGGGGCCGGATCGTCCCCGGGCTGCTCGGACAGACGCGAGTAGTCGATGGTCTTGCCGTCGAGCCGCGGCGGTGTGCCGGTCTTCAGACGGCCGACACGGAACGGGCGCGCGCGCAGCTTCTGCGCCAGCGCATTGGCCGGCGGATCGCCGGCGCGGCCACCCTGGAAATTCTCCTGCCCGATGTGAATCTGCCCGCCGAGAAAGGTTCCCACGGTGAGCACCACGGCGGGAGCGTGGAAGCGCAAGCCCATCTGGGTCACCACGCCGTGGACGCACTCGCCGTCCATCAGCAGATCGTCCACACCCTGCTGGAAGACGGTAAGCCCGGGCTGGTTCTCCACCGCTTCACGGACGGCCGCCTTGTAAAGGGCACGGTCAGCCTGGGCCCGGGTGGCCCGCACAGCCGGCCCCTTGCGGGCATTGAGGGTGCGGAACTGAATGCCCGCGCGGTCGGTGGCGCGGGCCATGACACCACCCAGCGCATCCACTTCGCGCATCAGATGGCCCTTGCCGATGCCGCCGATCGCGGGATTGCAGCTCATCTGGCCAATGGTTTCGATGTTGTGGGTGAGCAGCAGCGTGCGCGCACCGGTGCGCGCCGAGGCGAGCGCCGCCTCGGTGCCGGCGTGACCACCGCCAACCACGATCACGTCGAAACGATCCGGATAATCCAAAGCTGCGACCTCCCGGCCAGACAATCAGTTACGAAGAACACGGTAGTGTAGCAGGCTGTCCGGACCCGGTCCCAGTGCGCGGGCTCCGGATCCGGTTCCACGTGGAACGCCGTGGCTGGCTACTTGCCGATGCAGAAGGTGGAGAAGATCTCGCCCAGCAAATCTTCCGTGGTGAACGCGCCGGTGATCTCGCCCAGCGCATCCTGCGCGCGACGCAGATCGTCGGCCACCAGCTCCCCCGCCCCCAGGCCCAGCTGCTGGTTCGCCGCAGCCAGGGCCGTGTCCGCCCGGGCGAGTGCATCCAGGTGGCGCCGGCGGGCAATGAAACCGCTCTCCGTTGCGGCGTAACCCATGGCGTCCTTGAGGTGCTGGCGCAGCGCCGGCAGGCCCGCGCCGGTCATGGCGCTCAGGGTGACGGTGTCATGGTCACCGGCCCGATCCACTCCGGGCTCCGAGCCGCTCAGATCGGCCTTGTTGCGCACCACGGTAACCGGCAGCCCCGTTGCCAGTCGGGCAAGAATGTCCCGTTCAGGTGCCCCGACACCATCCCGGTCATCCACGACCAGCAACAGACGGTCGGCCGCGTCGATGGCCTGCCAGGCCCGGCGAATCCCCTCCTGTTCCACCGGCTCGTCGCTGTCCCGAAGCCCGGCCGTGTCAATGACATGAAGGGGCATGCCGTCGATCTGGATATGCTCGCGCAGAACATCCCGGGTGGTGCCGGCGATATCGGTGACGATTGCCGCACTGTCGCCCGCAAGGGCGTTCAGGAGACTGGACTTCCCCGCATTGGGCCGGCCGGCGATCACCACGGTCATGCCATCCCGCAGCACCCGGCCCTGTCCTGCAGCGGCACGGACTGCGTCCAGATCGGCACGGACCCGCTGCAGGCGCGCGGCGACCTCCCCATCCCCCAGAAAATCGATCTCCTCGTCCGGGAAGTCGATGGCGGATTCCACGTACACACGCAGTTCGACAAGGGCATCGGTGAGCGTATGAACCCGCGACGAGAAGGCGCCCTGCAACGAGGCCATGGCCGCCTTCGCCCCCGCCTCGGAGCCTGCGGCGATGAGGTCCGCCACGGCTTCCGCCTGGGTCAGGTCCAGACGGCCATTGAGAAAGGCGCGTTCCGAGAACTCCCCTGGACGGGCAAGGCGGGCACCCAGGGCTGTCAGACGCCGGAGTAGCCGGTCCATGACCACGGGTCCACCATGGCCCTGGAACTCGACCACGTCCTCGCCGGTAAACGAACCCGGGCCGGGAAACCACAGCACCAGGCCCTCGTCCAATGCATCACCGCCATCGCCACGGAACGGCCGGAAAACGACCTGCCGGGGCTCGGGTAACGTACCGGCAACAGCCTCAAGCAGATCCCGCGCAGCCGGCCCGGAGACCCGCACCACGCCGACGCCCCCCTGTCCGGGGGGCGTGGCGACGGCGCAGATGGTCTCGGTATGCACGGCGTCTACCGCGGATCTACTCGCTTTCGCCGCGTTCGATCCGGCGCGTGATGAACCACTGCTGCGCGATGGAGAGCACGTTGTTCGCCACCCAGTAAAGCACCAGCCCGGCCGGGAAGAACATGAAGAACACGGTGAACACCACGGGCAGCGCCATCATGATCTTCTGCTGGATCGGGTCCAGCGGTGCCGGGTTGAGCTTCTGCTGCAGCAGCATGCTGGCACCCATGAGCAGCGGCAGCACGAAGTAGGGATCCGGGCTCGACAGATCATTGATCCAGAGGATGAACGGCGCATGCCGGAGCTCCACACTTTCGAGCAGCACCCAGTACAGGGCGATGAACACCGGTATCTGTACAAGGATCGGCAGACAGCCGCCGAGCGGATTGATCTTCTCCTCCTTGTACATCTTCATCATGGCCTGGTTCAGGGCCTGACGGTCGTCCCCGTACCGCTCCTTGAGCTGCTGCATACGCGGCTGCAGCTTGCGCATGCGCGCCATGGAGCGATAGCTGGTTTCCGACAGCTTGTAGAACACCAGTTTGATACCCAGCGTCAGAATGACGATCGCCCAACCCCAGTTGCCGACAACCCCGTGAATCCATGACAGGGCGATGAACAGGGGCTTGGAGATGATCGTCAGCCAGCCGTAGTCGACGGTGAGATCAAGCCCCTCGGCGACTTCGGCGAGCCGTTCCTGCTCCTTGGGACCAACCCAGAGCTTGTGCTCGAATGTCCCCGACGAACCGGCCTCAATGGTCTTGCGCGGCGACGACAGCCCGAGCAGGTACTGATTGTCGTCCAGCGAGCGGGTGTAGTACGTGTGCCGCTCGTCCCGCGGCGGAATCCATGCACCCACGAAGTAATGCTGGAGCATGGCTGCGTAGCCGTTGGTGAGGTCCCGGGACAGATCGCTGCTGCGCATGTCGGAGAAGGAGATCTTGTCGTAGCGCTCCTCCTCGCCGTGGACCACACCCCCGGTGTAGGTGTAGATGAACCAGGAGGTGCCGTCGTCGATCTCGCCGCTGCGCAGTTGCGCGTACTGGAACGGTGCCCAGTCGGCGTCCGAGGCGTTCTCCACTTCATGGCGGACGTCGATGACGTAACTGTCCCTGGAGAAGATGTAGCGACGGGTGACCCGCACGCCGTCCTCGTTCTCCCAGACCATGGGGACCTCGAGGGTGTCCTCGTCCTCCCCGAGCTCGAACTCCGTGGACTCGACGGAGAATTCACTCCGCGGTCCCGGGCCGTCACCCTCTCGCGGCAACAGTCCGATCTGGGCGATGAAGAGCTCGTCGAGCCGATCGCTCATGAGCCGGAGCGGCTCTTCCCCGTCGATGGTCTTGAAGTGCTGGAGGAGATCCACCTGACGGATGTCGCCGCCCCTGGTGCTCAGCTCCACGTCCAGCTTGTCGGTGCGCACGCGCACGGTATCGCCGCGCTCGAGCCGCTCACCGGATGCGGTGGCCGGCGTTGCGTCATCCTGGGCGGAGGGCTGGTCCTCCGGGGCCTCGTCGGCGGGGGACTCCGGATCGGCCGGCTCGGCCGGCGCATCGGCGGGGGCTTCCGCTTCCTCTTCGGTCACCGTCTCTTCCGGCACACCGGCGCCGTAATCTTCCTGCCAGGCTGTCCAGATCAGGACGAGCACCAGGCCGAGGGCAAAGAACTGAAGTATCCGTTGCGTATCCATCGAGTCTCAGTCTTTCGCACGTGGTTCGGGAACGGGGTCAACCCCACCGGGATGCCAGGGATGACATTTGAGCAGGCGCCTGACAGCAAGCCAGGTCCCCCGCAGGACACCATGGCTGTTGACAGCCTCGATGGCGTACTGCGAACAGGACGGGTGGAACCGGCAACACGGACCGAACAGCGGACTGATGATCAGCTGGTAGAGCCGGAGGATGCGTGTGACGACTGTTCGCATCGTTTCACCAATCGCTGCCAGAGATTCGCCAGCGCACCGTGAAGATCAACCCTGCTGGCGTGTCGGGCTGCGGGCCGGGCCATCAGCACCACGTCAACCGGTGGCAGCGAGGCGCGTTGATGGCGAAAGGAGTCCCGCGCGATTCGTTTTATTCTGTTCCGGTCCACCGCGCGCGACGCGGCCTTGCGTCCTACTGCCAGCCCCAGGCGCGCGGTCGACCGATCCGACACCCTGAAAAGAACAGTGAAATACCGGTCGGACACGCGATCCGCGCCGGCGAACACCCTTCCGAAATCGTGCGGCGTCAACAGACGCGCCGCGCGCGGGAATGCCAGCCGGTAGTCGCCCATCCGGTGGCGATTCAGGGGGTCAGCCGGGCACGACCCTTGGCACGACGAGCCTTGATCACCTGCCGGCCATTCTTGGTGGCCATGCGGGCGCGAAAACCGTGTGTCCGCTTGCGCTTGATAACGCTGGGCTGATAGGTGCGCTTCATGATTCAGTTCCGTTTTCTGGTGGCGTACCGGATGAATGGATACGGCGGAAATGGAGCCGGCGAATTTACCGCCGTCACCGGCCCGTGTCAACGAAAGCCGCGCGCAAGCCCTCGGTCGGCGGGGCATTCCCGCAACAGCGCCGACCACTCCGTTCGGGTTGTGGATAGACAGGGGCTGTGGGTATAGACTTCGGAGATTCATGAAGACGGCCGGTGTCAGTCGGCATAAGGGCGCTGCCCTCGACGCAACCGCGCGGAATCGATCACGTCTTTGCACTGCCTCTCGCGACACACGGCTGACATGTGGCCGGCAGGACCGGGAGGGAGTCACGATTCCAGAATCTTACTCGACATCAAGACTGCCTGAATCTTACTCGACATCAAGACTGCCTGTTATTGGGGGCCACTCGTGGGCAACTCAGCGTGGAATTATTGTCTCTCGCGGCTGGAAGGCGAGATTCCCGAGCAACAACTGAACACCTGGATCCGCCCCCTGCAGGCCGTGGAGGAACAGGGGCAACTGCGTCTGCTGGCGCCGAACCGGTTCGTCATGGACTGGGTTCGCGATCACTTCCTGGACCGGATCCGGAGCCTGATCACCGCTCCGGACGGTCCCGGCCTGAACGCGGTGGTGCTGGAGATCGGCAGCCAGGCGGCGCCGGCAGTAAAGACGAACAGCCGCACCGCCAGTCAGCCGCAGCAGGAGCAGGCACGCACGCCCGCCAGCAGCAACATCAACCCGAAGTTCACTTTCGACACCTTTGTCGAGGGCAAGTCAAACCAGCTGGCGCGGGCCGCATGCACGCAGGTGGCCGGTAACCCCGGTGCCGCGTACAACCCCTTGTTTCTCTACGGTGGTGTCGGCCTGGGGAAAACACACCTGATGCATGCCGTGGGCAATCTCATCCTCCGCGACCGGCCCGGGGCAAAAGTTCTGTATCTCCACTCCGAGCGCTTTGTCGGAGATATGGTGAAAGCGTTGCAGCACAATGCCATCAATGAGTTCAAGCGGCATTACCGGGGCGCCGACGCGTTGCTGATCGACGACATTCAGTTCTTCGCGCGCAAGGAGCGGTCCCAGGAAGAGTTCTTCCATACCTTCAACGCGCTGCTGGAGGGCCAGCAGCAGGTGGTGCTCACATGCGACCGCTACCCCAAGGAAGTGGACGGGCTGGAGGAACGCCTGAAATCCCGTTTCGGTTGGGGGCTGACCGTCGCCATCGAGCCGCCCGAGCTGGAGACCCGCGTCGCCATTCTCATGAGCAAGGCCAGCCAGGACGGCGTTGATCTGCCCGATGAGGTGGCCTTCTTCATCGCCAAACGCATCTGGTCGAACATTCGCGAGCTGGAAGGGGCGCTGAAGCGCGTCGTCGCCAACGCCCAGTTCACCGGCCAGGCCATCACACTGGATTTCACCAAGGAAGCGCTCAAGGACCTGCTGGCGCTCCAGGACAAGCTCGTCACCGTGGAGAACATCCAGAAGACCGTCGCCGAATACTACAAGATCCGCGTCGCGGATCTCCTGTCGAAGCGGCGCAGCCGGTCCATCACCCGCCCCCGGCAGGTCGCCATGGCGCTGGCGAAAGAGCTCACCAGCCACAGCCTGCCGGAGATCGGTGACGCGTTCGGTGGGCGCGATCACACCACGGTGCTGCATGCTTGCCGTAAGGTCGAGGAACTGCGCCAGGGTGACAGCCGCGTCGACGAGGACTTTGGAAACCTGTTGAGAACCCTGACCACTTGATGTGGATAACCCATGGATAACTTTCAGCCGCAAATCACGGGCCGATTTATCCACAGGTTGTCTTCAGGCTGTACGGTGATATGTACATGCATCCATACAGCAGTGGCGGGCGAGCAAGTCACTGACTTGCAGTGTGATTACCAGGTTGCCCACAATCCGGGGCAGTTGTAATAACAACAACAGGTTCTTTAGGTAAAGAAAAGATAGTAATGATAACCAGGTGGACACTGACATGAAGATCAAGCTCCAACGCGAAGCGCTCCTGCGACCGCTACAGTCAGTCATCGGCGTCGTTGAGCGCAGACAAACCCTTCCGGTTCTGGGCAACGTTCTCCTGGTTGCTGATGAACAAGGCATCGCCTTGACCGCCACGGACCTGGAGGTGGAACTGGTCGCCAGGACCAGCACCGGTGTGGAAGAGCCCGGACAGATCACCCTCCCCGCCAGGAAACTGATGGACATCATGCGCAACCTCCCGGAAGGTGCCGAGGTGTCCATGAGCCTGGACGGCGACCGGGCCGTGATCACCGCGGAGCGCAGCCGGTTCACCCTGGCGACCTTGCCGGCCACGGAGTTTCCGACCGTGGAGGACATTGGCGAGACCCGCCCGCTGCTGCTGCCTCAACCGGAACTGCGTCGGTTGATCGAGAAGACGCACTTCTCCATGGCACTGCAGGATGTGCGCTACTACCTCAACGGGTTGCTTCTCGAGCTGGAGCCGGGGCGTCTGCGGGCCGTGGCGACGGACGGTCACCGCCTGGCGCTGGGAGAGCTCGAGGGTGACGTGGCGGCGGAGGAACCCTCCCAGGTCATCGTGCCGCGCAAGGGCGTACAGGAGCTGCTGCGACTGCTGGATGACACGGACGAACAGGTTCGGGTGGAACTCGGCGGCAATCACATCCGGGTCACGCTTCCTGAGCTGCGATTCACGTCGAAACTCATCGATGGGCGGTTCCCCGATTACCAGCGGGTTATCCCCACCGTGGAGGATCGGATCATGCAGACCGACCGGGAGCCGCTCCGGCAGGCTCTTGTCAGGGCGTCCATCCTGTCCAACGAGAAGTATCGCGGTGTGCGGTTCATGCTGGAAGCCGAGCAGCTGCGAATCCAGTCCAACAACCCCGAACAGGAACAGGCCGACGAGGAACTCGGGGTGGACTACCAGGCCGAAGGGATGGAGATCGGTTTCAACGCCAGTTACCTGCTGGATGCATTGAATGCAATCGACGGGGACCGGATCCAGATGGGGCTGGTGGATTCCAACAGCAGTACGGTGGTTGAAGATCCCGACGATGGTCGGTACCGGTACGTTGTCATGCCCATGCGCCTGTAGCGTCCAGAGCATCGGTGGCAATCGCGAGCCTGACAGTCTCCGGCGTGCGGAACCTCGCCGATGCGACCCTCGAATGTGACCCGCGGTGCAATGTCATTGCCGGGGCCAATGCGGCGGGCAAGACCAGTGTGCTCGAGGCGATACACGTACTTGCCCGGGCCAGGAGTTTTCGTACGGCGCGACTGGACCAGGTCCGGCGTGACGGGACAGCGGAGTTGCTGGTGCGCGGCGATGTGCAAGTGGGCACCGGCGCACACAGGCTCGGTGTTGCGCGGGGGGAAAGCGGCACACGGGTCCGGATCGATGGTGCCGACGCGCGCGGACTGTCCGAACTGGCGCGCTGGCTGCCGGTGCAGGTCATCAACACGGAAAGTCAGCGGCTGCTACAGGATGGCCCGTCCGCGAGGCGGAGTTACCTGAACTGGTCGGCGTTCCACGTGGAACATGGTTATCACGAGGCGTGGCGCCGTTATGATCGGGCGCTGCGACAGCGTAACGCCGCGTTGCGCGAGGGTGATAGCCGAACGGCACGTGCGCTCGAGGGTGAGCTGGTGTCTGCGGCCGGCGCTGTCGATACGCTCCGCTCCGGAGTGCTGGCCGAGCTTCAGCCCCATCTCGATGTCTATCTCCAGCGCTGGTTACCGGAGACGCCCGTGCAGATCGTGTATCGCCGGGGGTGGTCGCAGTCCAGGACCCTGGCGGACACACTGGCCGACCAGCACGAGTCGGAGTTGAACATGGGGTATACCCTCTCGGGTCCGCATCGCGCGGATCTTCAATTGCGGGTCCACGGAATGGATGCGCAGCATCGACTGTCCAGGGGGCAGCAGAAAGTCCTAGTGGTTGCCATGCTGCTGGCTCAGGCGTCGGTGATTGCGACCCAGGGCGGCGTTCAGCCCGTGCTGCTGGTCGATGATCTCCCGGCGGAGCTTGATGTGGAGTACCGTGCAGCGGTGCTTCAGGCCATCGAAGAGAGTCAGGGGCAGGTCTTTTTCACGGCGATCGAGACCGAAGCGCTGGCGGTGTCCGCGGGACGGCTGTTCCACGTGGAACAGGGCACACTGCAGGAAATGATATAATGCCGGCACACAGCAAAAGGGAACCGTCATGAGCACCAATCCCAGTTATGATTCCGGAAGCATCAAGGTCCTGCGAGGGCTGGATGCTGTCCGTAAACGTCCGGGCATGTACATCGGGGACACGGACGATGGCACCGGCCTCCACCACATGGTGTTCGAGGTGGTGGACAACTCCATCGATGAGGCCCTGGCCGGTCACTGTTCCACCATCAGCGTGCAGATTCACACGGACAACTCGGTGACGGTGACCGATGACGGGCGCGGGATCCCGGTGGACACCCACACGGAGGAAGGCCGCTCCGCCGCCGAAGTGATCATGACGGTCCTCCACGCCGGCGGGAAGTTCGACAACAACAGCTACAAGGTCTCGGGCGGTCTTCACGGCGTCGGTGTCTCCGTGGTTAACGCCTTGTCGGAGAACCTGCAGCTCACCATCAAGAAGAACGGGCAGATTCATCTGCAGGAGTTCCAGCTTGGTGAACCGGTCGCGCCCCTGAAGGTCATCGGCGAAACCGACGAGTCAGGCACCCAGATTACATTCCGCCCCAGTGCCGAGATCTTCACGAATATCGATTTCCATTTCGACCTCCTGGCAAAACGGTTCCGCGAGCTGTCGTTCCTGAATCCGGGGATCCGTATCGAGCTGCGCGATGAGCGTACCGAGAAGTCGGATGTATTCCAGTACGACGGCGGCATCCGTGCCTTTGTTGAGCATCTCAACAAGAACAAGAACCCCCTGCACAAGGACGTCATCCACATCACCGCCTGGCGCGGCGATCTGGGGGTGGACGTCGCGCTGCAGTGGAATGATTCCTACCAGGAGAATATCTTCTGCTTCACCAACAACATCCCCCAGCGGGATGGTGGCACGCACATGGCCGGGTTCCGGGGCGCACTGACGCGAACGCTGAATCAGTACCTGGAGCGTGAAGGTTTTCTCAAGAAGGTGAAGACAACCCCCACCGGTGATGACGCGCGAGAGGGGTTGACGGCCGTTGTGTCCGTAAAGGTGCCGGACCCGAAGTTCTCTTCCCAGACCAAGGACAAACTGGTGTCGTCCGAGGTCAAGACGGCCGTGGAGTCGGTCATGGCCGAGAGCCTCAGCGAGTTCCTGTCGGAGCATCCGAACGAGGCCAAGGCCATCGCGGAGAAAGTCGTTGATGCGTCGCGGGCGCGTGAGGCGGCGCGCAAGGCGCGGGAGATGACGCGGCGCAAGGGCGCGCTGGACGTCGCCGGGCTACCCGGAAAGCTCGCGGACTGCCAGGAGCGTGACCCGTCCCAGTCCGAGCTCTATCTGGTCGAGGGTGACTCGGCGGGCGGCTCGGCCAAGCAGGGTCGGGATCGTCGCACCCAGGCGATTCTTCCCCTGAAAGGCAAGATCCTGAACGTGGAAAAGGCCCGTTTCGACAAGATGCTCTCCTCCGCGGAAGTGGGCACGCTCATTACCGCACTGGGATGCGGGATCGGCCGGGAGGATTTCGACCCGGACAAGCTCCGTTACCACCGCATCATCATCATGACCGATGCGGATGTGGACGGTTCGCATATTCGCACGCTGCTGCTGACGTTTTTCTATCGCCAGATGCTGACCCTGGTGGAGCGGGGCCACGTCTACATCGCTCAGCCGCCGCTCTACAAGGTCAAACGGGGCAAGCAGGAACATTACGTCAAGGACGAAGCCGAGCTCACGGAGTACTTGCTGCAGCTCGCGCTGAACAACGCCGTGCTTTATCCCGGGGGGGATCAGGCTCCGATTCGGGAGCAGGGTCTGGAAAGTCTTGCCCGCCAGTATCTTCGTGTCATGGATATCATCACGCACATGGCCCGCACCCGTGATGGTGAGTTTCTGGAGGCGTTGCTGGACGCCGAGGTGATCGGGGAGCCGGATTTCGCAGATGCAGCGCGCATGCAGCGCTGGTTCCAGGGCGTCATTGATCAGCTCAACGAGCACCAACCCCAGGGGACCCGCTACCAGGTCACGGTGACCGCCGGCACTGACGGTGGTTTCCAGGAAGCGGTCGTCTCAAAGCGTCGGCACGGTATCCGTCATGACTACCGCTTTACCCCGGAGTTCTTCCTGACACCGGAATACCGGGCCATTGGTGAACTTGCCAAGGTTCTGGACGAGTTGCTCGCGGAGGACGCTTACATCCAGCGTGGCGAGCGGACGCAGCCCGTGGAGACGCTTCGTGACGTGGTCGAGTGGCTCCTTGAAGAGTCCAAGCGTGGGCAGAATATTCAGCGTTACAAGGGCCTTGGCGAGATGAATCCGGAGCAGCTGTGGGAGACGACCATGAATCCCGACAGCCGGCGGCTGCTACAGGTCCGTATTGAAGACGCGGTGGCGGCTGACGAGGTCTTTACCACGTTGATGGGGGATCACGTTGAACCCCGGCGGGACTTCATCGAGCGTAACGCGCTGGCCGCCACCAACCTGGACATCTGACGGGGCGCTAGGCCAGGTAGCGGTCACGTCCCCATCACCGTTCTCTGCGGGTGATTGCGCCCTGTGCTGGCTGTCACCCGCAGTCATTCCCCTGGATGTTCCACGTGGAACACGCTCCCTCACCTGCCACCCGTGCTCGCCCCAGCCGACGGTGCAGGCTCCTCGTAGACCTGGCTGAGCTCCCGGGTGTTCGACTCGATCCACTCCCGGATCTCGTCCAGAAACGCATCTGCCGACGGAGCTGTTGTCGGTTGCATTGGTTTGCCGATGCGCACGCGGATGACGCCGGGATACTTCAGCAGCGAATTCCGGGGCCACGATTCCCCTGCATTGTGCGCCACAGGCACTACGGGCGTTCCCGTCTCCCAGGCCAGCACCGCACCGCCACGGCGGTACTGCCCGCTATAACCCGCCGGAATACGGGTCCCCTCCGGGTAGACGATGATCCAGCGGCCATCCGCCAGGCGGGCCCGCCCCTGGTCGAGCATCTGCTGCATGGCCTCCTTGCGGGCCGAACGGTCGATGGCGATGGGCGACAGCATGCCCAGAGCCCAACCCACCATGGGCACCTTGAGCAGCTCCTTCTTCAGAACCCATGTCTGGGGATTGAACCAGTACTGGGGTGCCAGCGTTTCCCAGGCTGACTGGTGCTTGCACATGACCACGCACGGCTTCTCGGGAATGTTCTCCTCGCCCTCGATCTCGTAGCGGATGCCGCAGGCAACGCGGGTCCACCAGAGCAAGCCGAAGCTCCATTGCAGGAAGAACCAGTAGCGGCGGTAGTAGGGAAGGAACAGCGCAATGATGATGCCGATGGTGCCAAAGAACAGCGTCCACACCATTGCCCCGATGAGCCAGAGCGCTGACCGCGGTATGGCGCGGATCTTCTCGCCGGTGGTTCGCTGCAACAACGGGGGATGGTGTTTATCGACCACAGTGTTCTCCTCACGTGTCCCGATGATCGGGTGTTCTAGTCGTCGTTCAGCAGCCGTGTCACCACGGCCATCAGATCGTTCTCGATCCAGTCCGGTAGCCCGGCACCGTCGGCGATTGTCCGTGCCCCCTTTCCGGTTCGCACCAGCACCGGCGTCGCGCCGGCCGCCCGCGCCGCGTCCATGTCCCGGCGGCTGTCACCGACGAAGGGTACGCCCTGGAGCGGGAAGGACAGCGCCGCTGCAGCCTGGATCAACAGGCCGGGCTTCGGCTTTCTGCATGAACAGTCTGCCTCGGGTGGATGGGGGCAGTAAAAGAACCCGTCCACATGGCCGCCGAGCGGGGCGAGTTGGCGCTGCAACTCGGCGTGGATGGCGTTGACGGTGGCGTCCGTGAAAAGACCGCGACCAACCCCGGACTGGTTGGTACAGACCGCGATCACCCACCCGGCCCGGGATAACCGCGCCATGGCTTCAAGACTCCCGGGCAGGGGGTGCCACTCGTCAACCGACTTGATGTAGGCGTCCGAGTCGGCGTTGATAACGCCGTCCCGATCGAGCATGATCGCCCGCCGCGCCATGGCGAGATCTACCCGGCCGGCAATCGCGACAGGTCCGCGACCCGCCCGAACAGCGCATTCAGGCGTGCGAGCAGTGCCAGCCGGTTGCGCCGCACGGCGTCGTCCTCGGCCATGACCATGACGCCATCAAAGAACGCATCCACGGGATCCCTGACCGTCGCCAGACGTTGCAAGGCGCTGCGATAGTCACCACGGGACGACAAATCGTCCACTTCGACAATCAGTGGTTCGAGCACCTCGGCGAGCTGTTGCTCTTCCGCCATCTGCAGCAGTTGGTTGTCCACGGCTTCCGGCGGTGCACCGTCCAGTTTCCGCAGTATATTGCGGACCCGCTTGTTGGCGGCCGCCAGGCTGTCCGCCTCGTCCAGCTTCAGAAACTCGGCGCAGGCCTGCAGACGACGGTGAAAATCCACCGGATCGTCGATGCCCAGGGCGTCGACGGCGTCGAACAGCTCGGCGCCAATGCCCTGCTCCTGGTAGTACCGTTTGAGCCGCTCCAGGCAGAACGAGCGCACGGTCTCCACCTGCTTCTCGCCTTGCAGTCCGGCCGGCAATTGCGCTGCGGCCCGCGTGAGCAGTTCGTGCAGGGACAGTGGGCGCTCCCGCTCGATGAGGATGCGTACCAGCCCCAACCCGGCCCGCCGCAATGCGAACGGATCCTTGTCGCCGGTGGGGCCCTGGCCGATGGCGAAGATCCCCGCCAGAGTGTCCGCCCGGTCGGCCACGGCCAGTACCTGTCCGATGGCACCTGCCGGCGTGACATCACCCGCAAAGCGGGGCTGATACTGCTCCTCCATGGCTGCAGCCACGGCGGGGTCTTCACCGTCGTGGGTGGCGTAATAGCGCCCCATGGTCCCCTGGAGTTCCGGGAATTCGTCGACCATCTCGGTGACCAGGTCACACTTGCCGATCATCGCGGCGCGTTCGGCCAGATCCGGGTCGGCGCCAAAGGCCGGTGCGATGGTCCGTGCCAGCGCGGCGACCCGGCGCTGCTTGTCATGCAGGGTGCCGAGCTTGTCCTGGAAAACGATGTTGTGCAGGTCATCCACCCGATCCGCCAGGGAGCGACGGCGGTCCTGCTGCCAGAAGAATTCGGCGTCGGCGAGGCGCGGTCGAATGACCCGCTCGTTGCCCCTGACCACCTCTCCCGGGTCGCGGCTCTCGAGGTTGGCGACCATGACGAAGCGGGGCAGCAATCGACCGGTGTTGTCGGTGACCGGAAAATACTTCTGGTGCCCTTGCATGCTGGAGATCAGGGCCTCTGCCGGGACATCCAGGAAGCGGTCGTCGAAACCGCCCACCATGACCACCGGCCATTCGACCAGGGCGGCGACTTCGTCCAGGAGCCCGTCGTCGGCCAGGATGTCCCCGCCCAGGTCCTTTGCCGCGGCACGGGCCTGCTCCTCAATGCGCGTGCGTCGGGCGTCCAGATCGGCGATGACCCAGCCGTCCTGCTCCAGGCGATGTGCGTACTCACCGGCGTTTGCCAGCTCGATGACATCGGGGGCGTGGAAGCGGTGGCCGCGGGTGTCGCGCCCGGTCCGGGTCTCCAGCAGCGTCATGGGCACCACGTCTTCGCCGTACAGCGCCACACTCCAGTGGACGGGTCGGACGAAGGTGGCCGAGCCCGCCCCCCAGCGCATGCGTTTGGGAATCGGCAGCGCGTCCAGGGCGGCCTGGACGATGTCCGGCAGCAGCGCGACCGTGTCAGCGCCCTCCTGGGTGCCGCGGTACATCAGCCACTCGCCCTTTTTCGTGCTCTCGGTTGCCAGATCGGCCACGGCAACGCCGCAGGAGCGCGCAAACCCTTCCGCGGCCTTGGTGGGGTTGCCGTCGGTGTCGAATGCGGCGGCCACGGCCGGCCCCTTGCGCTCCACTGTCTGGTCCGGCTGGCGGTCCGCCAGCCGCGTCACCTGAACGGCAAGCCGTCTCGGGCTGGCGAAGGAGCGCATGTTATCGAAGCCGATCCCGGCCTCCTCCAGTCCAGCGGAAACGCCTCGGGCGAAGGCATCCCGCAGGGACCGCAGTGCCGTGGGCGGCAGCTCTTCCGTGCCGATTTCGATCAGCAGGTCCTTGAACTCAGCCATGGGCCACCTCCTGACGGTCGGCGCACATGGGGAAGCCCAGTGACTCCCGGCGCTCGTAGTACAGCTTTGCCACTGCGCGCGCCAGCGTGCGCACACGGAGAATGTAGCGCTGGCGCTCGGTTACGGAGATTGCATGGCGTGCGTCCAGGAGGTTGAACGTGTGCGACGCCTTCAGGCACTGCTCGTAAGCCGGCAGCGGCAGGCCCAGCTCCACCAGCCGCATGCTCTCTTTCTCGCACTGTTCGAACCAGGCGAAGTGCGCCTCCACGTCCGCATGCTCGAAGTTGTACGCCGACTGCTCCACCTCGTTCTGGTGATAGACATCACCGTAGGTGACCGGCCCCTGCGGCCCGTGAGTCCACACCAGGTCGTAGACGCTCTCGCACGCCTGCAGGTACATGGCGATCCGTTCCAGGCCATAGGTGATCTCCCCCATGACCGGGTGGCAGTCCAGGCCACCCACCTGCTGGAAATAGGTGAACTGGCTGATTTCCATGCCGTTGAGCCAGACTTCCCAGCCCAGGCCCCAGGCGCCCAGTGTCGGCGATTCCCAGTTGTCCTCGACAAAGCGCACGTCGTGCACCAGGGGATCCAGGCCCACGTGCCGGAGCGACCCGAGGTAGAGCTCCTGGAACTCGGCCGGTGAGGGCTTCATGACCACCTGGAACTGGTAGTAGTGCTGCAGCCGGTTCGGGTTCTCGCCGTAGCGCCCGTCCGTTGGCCGGCGCGATGGCTGGACGTAAGCCGCATTCCACGGTTCGGGCCCGATGGCGCGCAGACAGGTGGCGGGGTGGAATGTCCCGGCGCCTACCTCCATGTCGAGCGGCTGGAGGACGATGCAGCCCTGCATCGCCCAGTAATCCTGCAACGCCTGGATCAGGCCCTGGAAAGTGTCCACGGCCCTCGCCGTCGTCTGCCCCTGCTGCGCCACGCTGCCCCCTGCGGTCTGCCTGTGGAAAAGTCCGTGCCGCCTTGCGCCTCCGGGACGCCCGGCCGGCTGTGGAGTATACCCTTTCGGTCTTCCGCGGGAGAAGGCGCACGCCGTGTGGCCCATGTTATTCTGTTCGATTTGCAACAGCTTTCGTACGGACGCGCCATGAGTCAACGCCAACCCCGCGCCGTCGCCCTGATCTCTGGCGGCCTCGATTCCATGCTCGCCGCACGGGCCATCCTCGACCAGGGGGTGCACGTGGAGGGCCTGAATTTCTATACCGGCTTCTGCGTGGAAGGCCACACCCATGCGGTCAGGGACAAGGACCGTGCCCGCCCCAAGCGCAACAATGCCCTGTGGGTGGCGGAGCAGCTGGGGATCAAGCTCCACATCATCGACACCGTGGAGGAGTACAAGGATGTGGTCATCAATCCGCGTCACGGTTACGGGCAGTTCATGAATCCCTGTCTCGACTGCAAGGGCTTCATGGTGGGCAAGGCCCGGCAATGGATGGAAGCGAACGAGTTCGACTTCATCATCACCGGCGAGGTCATCGGCCAGCGCCCGAAATCCCAGCTCAAGCGCACCATGCCGGTGATCGCCCAGGAATCCGGCGCCAATGACCGGCTTCTGCGCCCACTGTGCGCACGCCTGCTGGAGCCGACGTTGCCGGAGCGTGAAGGCTGGGTGGACCGCGAGCAGCTGTTCGACTGGAGCGGCCGCTCCCGCAAGCCGCAGATGGAACTGGCGGAGCGGTTCGGCCTTGACGATTATGCACAGCCCGCCGGCGGCTGCTGTTTTCTCACCGATCCGAGCTACTCGCGGAAGCTGCAGGACCTGTGGAAGGCCCGCGGCGAGCGCCGCTATGAACTCGACGACATCATGCTCCTGAAAATGGGGCGGCACCTGCGCCCGCGCCCGCACTTCAAGCTGATCGTCTCCCGGGAAGATGGTGAGAATCGCTTCATGCACGGCTATCGACGGCAGTTCACCCATCTGGTGCCGACCAGTCATGGTGGCCCGCTGGCGTTACTGGATGGAGAGGCCGGTGCCGACGATCTGGAGCTGGCGGCGCGCCTGGTGGCCCGTTTCAGTCAGGGGCGCGATGCCGAGCGCGTTCGCGTTGCCGTCACCGAAAAGGGCGGCGAGCCGCGCGAACTGGATGTCACCCCCATGGCGGCCGACGACGTGCCCCGGGAGTGGTACGTTGGCTGAGCCGCTCGTGGTGGACGCCCGCGGACTGTTGTGCCCCATGCCGGTGATCCGCGTGCAGGATGCCATCGCCAGCGCAACGCCCGGCACCGAGGTCCACCTGTTGGCAACGGATCCCGGCGTACAGGCCGACGTACCGGCCTGGTGCCGTGTGCACGGCCACCGGGTGGAAGCCGTCCGCGAAGAGGATGATACGCTCCGGGTCTGTATTCGCGTGGCGGAATGATGCCCCGAGTGTGCACCAGTTTGGTGCTTTATCGTTTTTGTGCGCACCATATGTGTGCGTTTTGGCGCGGTTTTCCGCGCTGCTGCACCAGAAACGCTCGTAACTTGCTGTCTTGTGGTGCTGGCACGGTCCATGCTTCCCGAAACGGCGAGTTAAAATTTTGCTGAGGCTTACGTCCCATCTGGAGGTTAAGGCATGTCACGCACCGCAGCCGACGTACTCAAACTGATCAAAGACGAAGAAGTGAAATTCGTGGACATGCGGTTCACGGATACCAAGGGCAAGGAACAGCACGTCACCATTCCTGCCGCCACCGTCGACGAGGACTTCTTCGAGGACGGCAAGATGTTTGACGGCTCCAGCATCGCCGGCTGGAAGGGCATCAACGAGTCCGACATGATTCTCATGCCGGATCCGCAGACCGCCACCATCGACCCCTTCTTCGATGAGCTGACCCTGAACATCACCTGCGACATCATCGAGCCCAACACCATGCAGGGCTACGAGCGCGATCCGCGCTCCGTCGCCAAGCGGGCCGAAGCCTACCTGCAGTCCACCGGGCTGGGTGACACCGCATTCTTCGGCCCGGAGCCGGAATTCTTCATCTTCGACGACGTCCGCTGGGGCGCCGAGATGAGCGGCAGCTTCTACCGCATCGACTCCGAAGAGGCGGGCTGGAACTCCGAGCGCGTCTACTCCGACGGCAACATGGGTCACCGTCCGAAGGTCAAGGGCGGCTACTTCCCGGTGCCGCCGGTGGATAGCCTGCACGACATCCGTACCTCCATGTGCCTGGCCATGGAAGAGCTGGGCCTGGACGTGGAAGTGCACCACCACGAGGTGGCCACCGCCGGCCAGTGCGAGATCGGTGTCCAGTTCAACACCATGGTCAAGAAGGCCGACGAGGTGCAGAAGCTCAAGTACGCCGTGCACAACGTGGCCGCCGCCTACGGCAAGACCGCCACCTTCATGCCCAAGCCCCTGGTGGGCGACAACGGCAGTGGCATGCACGTGCACATGTCCTTCTCGAAGGACGGCAAGAACCAGTTCCAGGGCGATCAGTACGGCGGCCTGAGCGAGACGGCGCTGTACTACATCGGCGGCATCATCAAGCACGCCAAGGCCATCAACGCCTTCGCCAACGCGTCCACCAACAGCTACAAGCGTCTGGTGCCCGGCTTCGAGGCCCCGGTGCTGCTGGCCTACTCCGCCCGCAACCGCTCCGCCTCCATCCGTGTGCCGTGGATTTCCAACCCCAAGGCGCGCCGTATCGAGGTCCGGTTCCCCGACCCCACCGGCAACCCGTACCTGGCCTTCGCCGCCATGCTGATGGCCGGCCTTGACGGGGTGCAGAACAAGATCCACCCGGGCGACGCCATGGACAAGGATCTCTACGATCTGCCGCCGGAAGAAGAGAAGGAGATCCCGAAGGTCGCCTTCTCCCTGGAGGAGGCGCTGGAAGCGCTGGACAACGACCGTGAGTTCCTCAAGCAGGGTGGCGTGTTCACCGATGACACCATCGATGCCTACCTGGAGCTCAAGGGCGAGGAAGTGCAGCGCCTGCGCATGACCACCCACCCGGTGGAATTCGACATGTACTTCAGCGTCTGAATCCGGCCGACACGGCTGCATCAGGGAAAGCCCCGGCGGTTACGCCGGGGCTTTTTTTGTGCGCGGTGGACACGCCCCCGTCCGCGCTCGTGCTACATTCCCCGTATGACGACAAGGAACGTGATCGTAATCCTCGGCCTGCTTCTGCCCCTGGCCGCTGTGGCGGACATCTACAAATGGGTGGATGAAGACGGCAACGTGGTCTACTCCGACGAGCCGCGCGAGGGCGCGGAGCGGCTGGAGCGTTCGACGCCGGAGTCGTCCTACCGCTTCGAGACGCCGCAGCGGCGTTCATCGGCAGACCGGTCCGGCGACGATGCCGACGAGGACGACTCCCGTTACGAAGAGATCCGCATCGTCCAGCCGGAGGACGAGGGGACCGTGCGCGACAATCAGGGGCTTGTGGACGTCCGGCTCGAGCTCAGCCCGTCGCTCCGGGCGGAGCACAGGGTGCAGTTCCTGTTCAACGGCGAGCCACGGGGCGACCCGTCCCGGTCCCTCGAGACCCGCCTCACGGAGGTGCACCGGGGGGAGCATCAGGTCGCGGCGCGCGTTCTCGGTGAAGGCGGCGAGGTGATTGCGGAATCCGACCCGGTGACGTTCTACATGCACCAGGCATCCCGTCTGCTCCCGGGAGGACAGGGTTCTGGCGCGAACCCCTGAAACGATCATCCCCCGGGAATTGACCCCGATCAACGATGCACCATAATGGGGCACTCTGACAGTGCAGCTGCGCCGTGATGACGCGTCGCCCTCTGTATCTGCGAGTTGCCTGGCCCCACAAATCCCTGAACGGTCGGCTGTTTCCCGACCAGAATGATTGCCCCGGCGCGTTCAGAGCCATTGTGGTTTGCTTTTTGCTTTCCTAATGGACATGACCATGCCGCCACAGACTTCGCCCGCCGAGCGCGCCCTGGAGCACATGAGCAATGCCGTGCTGCTCATGGGTGCCGACAGCTGCGTGCGCTACATCAACGGCGCCGCGCAGGTGATGTTTGCCGTCAGTGCACGCCAGGTTACGGGTTACCGGCTGCCATCCCACACCACCCCCTGTGTGCGGGTGCTGGAAGCCGCAGCCAGGAATGCCATCGAGACGGGCGAGCCGTTCACCAACCGCGAGCTCTCGCTGGAGGTCTCCCCCGATCGCCGCATGACCGTGGACCTCACCGTCACCCCGGTCAGTCACGACGAAGTGCTGCTGGAAGTCAGTGAGCTGGACCGCAGGCTGCGTATTACCCGCGAGCAGAACCTGATCAACCAGAACCACGCCACCCGCCACCTGCTTCGCGGTCTGGCCCACGAGGTCAAGAATCCCCTGGGTGGCCTGCGCGGTGCCGCGCAGCTGCTGCACAGGGAACTGGACGCGCCGGATCTGCAGGAGTACACGCAGATCATCATCGAGGAGGCCGACCGCCTGCGTACGCTGGTGAACGGCCTCCTCGGCCCCAGCAAGCACGTGGAAAAGCAGGAGACCAACATCCACGAGGTCCTGGAGCGGGTCCGTGGCCTGGTGGTGGCCGAGGCGCCCGAGGGGGTCACCATCCACAGGGACTATGACCCCAGCATCCCGACCCTCCTGGCCGAGCCCAATCAGCTCATCCAGGCGACCCTGAACATCGCCCGGAACGCCCTGCAGTCACTGGACGGCCACGGGACGATCACGCTGCGCACGCGCACGCAGCGGCAGTTCACCATTGCCGACGTACCCCACCGGCTGGTGGTGCGCGTGGACATCATCGACACCGGTCCCGGCATTCCCAAAGAGCTTCAGGACCGCATCTTCTACCCCATGGTTACGGGACGGGCCGAGGGCACAGGGCTCGGCCTCTCCATCGCCCAGACACTGATCCACCAGCACGGTGGGCTGATCGAGTGCTGGAGCGAACCCGGACATACGGAATTCACCCTGTGGTTGCCTCTGGAGGCGGACGATGACAACGAAGGATGACGTTTGGCTCGTCGACGACGACCGGTCCATCCGTTGGGTGCTGGACAAGGCCCTGCGCCAGGCTGGTCTACAGGCGCGCAGTTTTGAAACCGGGGACGCCGCTCTGGGCGCGCTGTCCGAGCAGCGTCCCGGGGTGCTGGTCACGGACATCCGCATGCCGGGCATTGATGGCCTGGAACTGCTGGAGCGCGTGCAGCAGCGCTGGCCCGATCTGCCAGTCATCGTCATCACGGCCCATTCGGACCTGGACGCGGCGGTCTCCGCCTACCAGGGAGGCGCGTTCGAATACCTGCCCAAGCCGTTCGACGTGGACGAAGCGGTGGACCTGGTGCGCAAGGCCCTGCAGAGCGCCCGGGAGACGGCCGCCGGCGGGCTGCATGCGGGTGAGGAAACCCCGGAGATCATCGGCGAGGCGCCAGCCATGCAGGAGGTCTTCCGTGCCATCGGCCGGTTGTCTTCGTCCAATATCACGGTGCTGATCAACGGCGAGTCGGGCACCGGCAAGGAGCTGGTGGCCCAGGCGCTTCACCGTCACAGCCCCCGTCGCGACCGCCCGTTCGTCGCCCTGAACATGGCCGCCATTCCCCGTGATCTCATGGAATCCGAGCTGTTTGGCCACGAGAAGGGCGCCTTCACCGGCGCACAGCAGACCCGCCAGGGGCGGTTCGAGCAGGCCGACGGCGGGACCCTGTTCCTGGACGAGATCGGTGACATGCCCGCCGAGCTGCAGACCCGCCTGCTGCGGGTCCTGGCCGACGGCGAGTTCTACCGCGTTGGCGGGCATACCCCGCGGACCGTGGACGTGCGCATCATTGCCGCCACCCACCAGGATCTGGAGTCCCGTGTCGCCGAGGGCACCTTCCGTGAGGACCTGTTCCACCGGCTCAACGTCATCCGCATTCATCTGCCCGCCCTGCGCGAGCGGCGGGAGGACATCCCGAAGCTGGCGCGCTTCTTTCTGCAGGGCGCCGCCGAGGACCTCAACGTCGAGGCGAAGCAGCTCCGTCCCGAGGTGGAACGCTTTCTCATGGGGCTTACCTGGGCCGGCAACGTCCGACAGCTGGAGAACACCTGCCGCTGGCTCACCGTCATGGCCAACGGCAAGGAGATCCACATGGAGGATCTGCCGCCGGAGCTGCGCCAGGACAAGGTGGTGGAGAGCAGCACCGATGACTGGGAGGAGTCACTGGCCGTGTGGGCGGAGCGCGCCCTGGCCCGCGGTGAGGAGCACATCCTCGATCACGCCACGCCCCGGTTCGAGCGCATCATGATCGAAGTGGCCATCCGCGCGACCGGCGGGCGGCGGCAGGAGGCGGCGCGGTTGCTGGGCTGGGGGCGTAACACCCTGACCCGCAAGATCAAGGAACTGGACATGGGTTTCTGAGCCCGGGGCCGGCGACTGTCCGCCGACCCCGGATGCGCGGATTACATGTAGACGCCACCATTGACGTTGATCTGCTGGCCGGTGATGTAATCACCGTCTGCAGCCAGGAAGACCACGGCACGGGCGATCTCCTGGGGCTGGCCGAACCGGCCCATGGGGATCTTGGCGAGAATCTTCTCCTGGATGTTCTCGGGCACCTGGGCCAGCATCTCCGTCAGCGTGAAACCCGGGGCGATGGCGTTGATGGTGATGTTGTTCTTCGCCACCTCCTGGGCCGCGCTCTTGGTGAACGCGATGATGCCGCCCTTGCTGGCGGAGTAGTTGCTCTGGCCGAAGTTGCCGGCCTGGCCGACAAACGAGCTGATGTTGACGATACGCCCGTACTGCTGGTCCTGCATGGTGGGCAGTGCCGCACTGACGGTGTAGTAGACGCTGTTCAGGTTGGTGTTGATGACGTCTTCCCAGTCTTCGTCCGTGAGCTTTTTCATGGTCTTGTCCCGGGTGATCCCGGCGTTGTTGACCAGGATATCCAGGCGCCCCCAGTGATCAATCGTCTGGGTGACCAGTCCCCGCGCCTGGTCCTTCTTGCTCACATCCGCCTGCAGCACCAGCGCCTCCGTGCCGTGCTCGCGGATCTCCTCGGCGACCTTCTCGGCCTCTTTCTGGCCGCCGCGGTAGTTGATCGCCACTTTTGCTCCCAGTGAAGCCAGTTCCAGCGCAATTGCGCGCCCGATCCCGCGGGACCCGCCGGTGACGATGGCTACCTGATTATCCAGACGTCGCGTCATGATCCAACTCCTCTCTCATTCAGGTTTTATCGATTCTATTGAGCAGTACAGCCTGAGCGCGGCCGTGATCCCGGAGCCCTTCCGTTGGCGTCCGCGGGTTCGCGGCCCCTGGGAGCATGGTCGGGCCTGCCACCGGGTGCTGGCAACCCCCGAACCCGGCGCCGTCCACGCCCCGTCCCTGTCAGCATAGCCCGGAATCGCCGCAGCGGGATATGGACAGCCGGCGCCGGCGGGGCGAGAATCCCGCCATGCTGCACGTCATCCTGCTCTGGCCCGAGATCCCGCCGAACACCGGCAACGCCATCCGGCTGTGCGCCAATACCGGCATGACCCTGCACCTGGTGGAGCCGCTCGGGTTTACCCTGGATGATGCGCGCATGCGGCGCGCCGGGCTGGATTACGCGGAGTGGTCGCGCATCCACGTCCACGACGATCTTGATGCATGTCTGACGGCGGTTACCCCGCGGCGGTGCTATGCGCTGACCACCCGGGGCGGCGGGGATGTGTTCGAGACCGACTTTGCGGCCGGGGATGCGTTGCTGTTCGGGCGGGAAACCGCCGGACTGCCGGATGACGTGCTCGCGCGCTTTCCGGAGCGGCACAGGCTGCGCCTGCCGATGCAGCCCGGCAGCCGCAGCATCAACCTCTCCAACGCCGTGGCCGTGACCGTCTTCGAGGCGTGGCGGCAGCTGGGCTTTCCCGGGGGGGAATGACCGGCGGCGTCAGAACTCGGACTTGCGTGCCCGTGCCATGAGCTGTTCCAGCGCCTCCCGGGCCGGGCGCTGATGATTCACCACCGCATGCACCTGCTCGCAGATGGGCATCTCCACGCCCTGGGCCTCGGCGAGGGCGTGCACCTCCGCCGCGGTGCGCACGCTCTCCACGGTCTGACCAATCTCGGCGACCGCATCGGCCACCGACTGACCCCGTCCCAGGGCCAGGCCCAGGCGGCGGTTGCGTGACTGATCATCGGTGGAGGTGAGAATCAGGTCGCCCACGCCGGACAACCCCATGAATGTGCGCGACTCCGCGCCCATGGCCTCGCCGAGCCTTACCACTTCGGCCAGCCCGCGGGTGATCAGCCCGGCGCGGGTATTGGCGCCGAGCCCCAGGCCGTCGGCGATGCCGGTGGCCACGGCCAGCACGTTCTTGACGGCGCCGCCCAGCTCCACGCCGATGATGTCGTGGCTGGTGTAGGGGCGGAACTGTTCCCCGTGGAAAGCGGCCGCCAGATCGGCGGCGAAGGCGTTGTCGCGGGAGGCGATGGTCACGGCCGTGGGCAGGCCGGCGGCCACCTCGCGGGCGAAACTGGGCCCCGAGAGCACGGCCGTTGGCCGCCCGGGCAGCTGCGCTTCAACCACCTGGTGCAGCAACCCGCCGGACTCCGCCTCCAGGCCCTTGGTCGCCCAGGCGATGCGGACACGGTCACCCAGGGAGGGCGCCAGCGTCTCCACCAGCGAGCGGAACCCGTGGCTGGGCACCACGAGCAGGAGGTCGCCCGCGCCGTCAACGGCACTGGCGAGCGAGTCCGTGGGCGTGAGAGTCTCCGGAAAGGGGGCGTCCGGGAGATGGCGGACATTGCAGCGCGCCTCGGCCAGCGCCGCCATGTGCGCGGGGTCGTGGCCCCACAGGCGCACCGGCACGCCGTTGTGCGCGAGCACCAGGGCCAGGGCCGTGCCCCAGGACCCGGCCCCGAGAACGGCGATTGGCTGCTGCGTCGTCATGGGCCTCAGTTCCCGGCCTGACCGCCGCTGCCCTGGTCGCCCTGGTCACCCTGAGCGCCGTTGCCCTGCTGCTGCTCCTGCTGCTTGCGGACGCGCTGCATGTGCAGCGCCTCGAAGTTCACGGGGGCCAGCACCATCTGCGGGAAACCACCCTTGGTGACCATGTCGGACACCGCTTCCCGGGCATAGGGGAAGATCTGCGCGGGGCAGTAGCTCCCGAGCAGGGCGTCCAGGGTCTTGTCGTCGAAACCGGAGAGCACGAAGATGCCGCCCTGCTCGACCTCGCAGAGATACGCCGTCTTGTCACCCTGCTTGGCGGTGACGGTCACGCGTACCACGGTCTCGTAGGTGTTCTCGGCGATCCGCGTGTTGCGGGTGTCCAGGTCGACGCTCACCTCGGGCTTCCACTCACCGCTGAATATCGCCGGTGCGTTGGGCACCTCGAACGACATGTCGCGGACGTAGACCTTGCGGATGCCGAACTGCTGCTTGTTCGCCTGCTGCTGGCCTGCTCCTGCGGCCTGATCTTCTGCCATGGTAATGACTCCCCCTGATGCGGACTTCAGGATTTGGTGTGAATGGGCAGGTTGGCGTCCTGCCAGCTCAGGTAACCGCCCCGAAGCTGATGGACCTGCTCGAACCCGGCGTCCTTGAGCTGTTTGCCCGCCTTGGCCGACTGCATGCCCTGGGCACAGTAGACGATGACCGGCTTGTTCTTGTGCTTCTGCAGTCGTTTGTGGCGCTGGTCCGTGCTGCCGTTGGGCACATTGATGGCACCCGGCAGATGGCCCTTGGCGAAATCCGCTTCACTGCGCACATCAACAAACAGCGCATCCTCGCGATTATAGAGCCGGGTCGCCTCGTTTGTATCCACCGGCTTGACGCCGCGGGTCATGCGCGTGAGTTCGGTGGAGATGATCCAGACCACCACCAGCAGCAGTGCGAGGAAGATCACCCAGTTGTTGACGACGAATTCGAGCAGGCGGTCCATACGGTAGTTGTCCTGGTGAGTCTCTGAAGAAAGCGGAGCCGGCCACGGTTCCAGTGACCGTGGGATCAGCGCGTCAGGGTAGCGGCTTGGCGCCGGGCTGCCAATCAGCGTCGTCGAGGCGCTGGCCGCCCAGCCCGAAAAGCCCGTATTTTGCCATGTCCTGTCGCTCGTTGTTGCACACCACCTGCCATTATTCACTATTTTCTATTCAAGTCGCTGATTTGACAGCGAAAACTTGTGTCCTGCAACGCTCCAGCGCATAATACTTAACAGGCTGCAACAGCCTGCAACTGATCCGATCCTGCACCATCTCCTGTGATCGTCCTATGTTCGTGAGGGGTCCAAATCATGGCTACGGCAAGACAGAAGGGTCATTCCACATCAACGCGCACACAGCGCCGTTCACTGCGCATCAACGCGACGAACGTGAAGCGCCATGTACGCCCCACGGGCGGCGCGGCAATCACGCTGTGGGATACCGACTTGGGCGGCTTCGGCGTCGTGCTCGGCAAGACGCGCTGCAGCTATAAGGTGTTCCGCCAAGTGCGCGGCGGGCGGCAGTTCACGCGCACGCTCGGCGGCGTGGATGAGATCGGGGCAGAGGAGGCGCGCGCGGAGGCTGAGCGGCTGATCGCGCTCTGCAAGGCGGGCACTGACCCCGGCGCCTCCCCAGACCAAGGCGGCAGACTCACGCTTGGCGGGCTGTTCAATGAATATCTGGCAAAGCGCAACCGGCTCAAGGAATCGACGCGCCAGAGCTACCGCCGCTGCTTTGACAAGCACTTCTCCAGGCTGAGGGACATCGACGTGCGCGAGATCACGCGCGGCACTGTGCTCGACTGGCGGGACGCGATCATCGGCAACGTGCGCGAGGAGAAGGGTTTGCCGCGCACGCCGAGCGGGCCGCACGACACCACAGGGCTGACCACAGGCGATTTCGCCGTGACCATCCTGCGCGCCATGTTCGCCCTTGCGATTGAGTACCAACTTGCCGATCTGAGCGAGAACCCTGCCAAGCTCCCCAAGGGCGCACGGCACAAGCCCAAGCCACGCACCCGCACCCTGGCCGACGATGAACTACCGCTTTTCCATGAGGCTCTGCAGGCTGAGCCGTCGCTTGTGTTCCGCCACTTCCTCACCCTCCTGCTGCTCACGGGCTGCCGCGCGCAAGAGCTGGCGGCGCTGCCGTGGAGTGACGTGAACACGACCGGGCGCACGGCTGACGGCATACCACCCCATGCGATCCGCCTACGCGCCGAGCGCACGAAGTCCGGCCGGGAGCGCTTCGTTCCCCTGAGTGACTGGATGCTGGAGGAGTTGCTGGCGTTGCGCGCCCTGCGCGGGGGCGGCGTCCACTCCGGCGCCGCTTGGGTGTTTCCTTCCGTGCACGAGAGCAAGCACGGGCACATCCACGACGGCCTCTCCCACGTCCACGCCGCCGCCGACCGCGCGGGCATCCCCCGCGTCAGCCAGCACGACCTGCGCCGCACGTACACGAGCGTAGCCGCGCGGCTGAATCTGCCCTACGCCGCTCTCGTGGCGCTCACGGGGCACGCGCCCGACTCGCGGGACGTCACGCTCGTCCACTACATCCACCTAGGCGTCGACGACCTGCGCGCGCCGCAGCAGGCCATAACGGATGAACTCAAGCGGCTGTGTGGGCTAGAGCGGCCCGCAGCCGACAACGTAACCACCATCACGACGGGGGTGACCCATGCTTGAAGAGAACGACCGCCTGATCTCCGTCCGCGAAGCATGCCATTTGCTCGGCTGCAGCCGCACCACGCTGTGGCGCATGCGCCAAGTGGGCATCGGGCCGCGCTGGCAGCCAATCGGGCCGAACTCCTTGCGCTACAGCCTCAAGTCCGTCAACACCTTCGCGCGGCGCAAGAGGCTGCCTGTGCACATGGTAGAGGCCTATAAAGCGCGCATGGATGACAAGTGACCCATGTTTCACAACGTGAGGGCATCGCCATGTCCACCACCATCCAGCAACTCGCAGCCCTTGGCCGCTTGGCCTCGCGCCTGAGCATTGCCAAACCCGGCCCACGGCGCGCGCTGATCGCCGCCGAGGCGTCGGGCTACGCCAGCGCCGTCGTCGCCGCCCCAGGGTCCGAGAAGGCCGTCTCAGCGGCAAACGAGCTACAGGCCGATGCGATGGCCGCACTTGAGCAAGACCGTCCCCAGCTCCTGCAACGAGAGGTGATACACCATGACTGACCACCACCACCAGACCACTGAAATGTCCCTGGCCCGCTTGGCCGAGCTGATCGCACGCGCCGTGCTCGACAGCGCTGACCAGGCGGGCGTTGCCTTCGACCCCGACCACGGCGGCCCCCATGAGCGGGAGTACCTGAAGGAGATGATCCTGCGCCGCCGCGATCTGCCACTGACGGCGGAGCAGGCGGAGCTGGTCGCGGATCAGGTGATCGACCACATCCGCTACCTGAGCCATGAGCGGCAGCGCGTGAAGGACATGGGGGCGGGAGGGCGTGCATAAGCCCCGCACAGGTGCACCTCGAGCGGGGGTTCTAAAAAAATCCGAAATCCGTGATCCCCCGACACACGGGAGGTTCCAGGCTAGTGAGGGCGTCCAAGCACGGCTGGCAACCCCCAATTGAGACTGGACAGGCTTTCGGTGGGTAGGTACCGTATGCAGTGGGCTCGCATTAGCGGACCCCTACATATTGGTAAGACCCGTGGGCGCACAACGCACTATGCGCTTCTAGCGCCAATCGCACTACGCACACTTCCCCGGGCACTCAATCGTCTGCGCATCCAACAGGATGCGTGAGTGTCTAACCATGAAACTCATTGGAGTGTGATTGATGGTGTGCGTTATCCAACCGAATAGTCCCCGTCCCCGCCCTCGGCCCCGCCGTCGTCTGACCCCGGAAGTCCGGGAATCCGTCCGGCGTAGACTCTACGGGCCTCCTGTACTCGACCGTAACGCCCCCGGCGACAACGCGGTCGCCTTCCAGCGGCAGCGCCGACCGCTCCGGTACTGGAATAGCAACTGGTACGAATACGATGACGTCTGCGGTTGGCGGCTGACGGACCGCACGGAGCTGGCACGGGAAGTTCGTCGTTACCTCGAGGGCGCCGAAGCGCGTGTCTGGCGCGAAGATAGGTTCGTGAACGAGCCCTTCAACCCTAAGAGAGCACACGTCACTGCGGTGCTGGATGCGCTGGACGCGCAGGTAGGCATTCCCGACGCGCAGTATGTCCCCTGCTGGTGGCCATCAGTCTGTGAGTCGGGACTGGACCCCTCTGACCTGCTCATCCTGCAGAACGGCATCTTGGACATGGAGTCGGAGGAATTCAGGCCACACACCCCGGAGCTTTTCGCCCCAAGCGCGCTGCCCTACAGGTACGAACCTGAGGCACAGTGCCCTGAGTGGCTGCGGTTCTTGGATACGCTGTGGCCCGAGGATCAGTCGTCTATAGACGCGCTGCAGGAATGGTTCGGCTACCTGCTGACCAACGACACTCGATACCAAACCATCTTCCTGCTCATAGGTCCGCCAGCGGCCGGCAAGGGTGTCATCACACGGGTGTTGACGGAGTTGGTCGGGGCGACAAACGTCGCGCAACCCACCCTCACCACCCTTGCTAGCCCTTACGGACTCGGGCCGCTGATCCAGGAAGGTGTGACGAGGAAGCTCGCGATCATCACGGACGCCCGAGTGGGGCAGCGTGCACAGATCGCAGTGGAACGCCTTCTGCAGATCAGTGGAGAAGATCGAGTCACCATCGAGCGGAAGAACTCCAACAGATCCTGGCACGGCAAGCTGCCTACGCGGTTTCTCATCGTGAGCAACCACCCACCGGCGCTTCCTGATACCTCAGGCGCGTTGTTGAGGCGGTACGTGCCACTGGAACTCACCCGGACCTTCTCCGCCGAGCGAGACCCGAGCTTGGACAAACGCCTGTTGACTGAGCTTCCCGGCATCCTGAACTGGTCCCTCACAGGATTGCGGCGCCTCCGGCAACGAGAGAAGTTCGAGCAGTCAGCCGGTGGGGAGTCCCTGCTTGGACACCTGAGTCACAGTACGAGCTTGGTCCGTGCCTTCGTTGGGGAGAAGTGCACAATTGCTCCTCACCGCTACACCAGCCGCGTTGGACTCTATCGAGAGTGGCGAAAGTGGTGTGAGCATCGCGGCGAGAGACCGGGATCGCATTCCGCGTTCGGTCGCGAGCTGAGAGCCGCCTTCCCGGGTCAGATCGACGACGGAAGAGAGGGAAGCGGTGAACGCGCCTATAGGTACAACGGAATCGGCGTCGATGGCCCGTACTTCTTCGAGCTGTAACTGCGCAGTGAAATTGTAGATGAGTCGCTGAGGGCCACGGTAACCGTGGCCCTCAGCGTGTCTGCTGCTGACCTACTGCCCGCCCACGGCGTTAGCTTCTGAACGGCAATCGCGCCTCTCCTGCCAATCGAGCACTCAATACCCTCACGCCGGAATTCCTCCATACCGTAGACGGCATAGACGGACACCCTGGACGCGTCTACGGCGTCTACGGTCTGAGTGCATTCACACACGGCAAATGCGCGTTGTTACCACTCGCAGTTACCACAAGCGCTTACAGACGAAGGGCTGTTGTTGTTGTTGGAAACATCAAGCAAGCCTAGACGCCGTAGACGCGGCCCTCTCACCCCACCGCCGCCGTTGCGCCGTCTACGACGTCTACGCTCCGGCCCTATGTTGTTGTGCGCGGCGTAGACGGTCACCGCCCTTCCCGTTCCTCTACCGAGCGCCACGATCCAATGCCGTGATTGACGAAATGCGGCCCTGCTTGTCCAGTCAGCGTTATTGAATAATGGGGCCGCATAGCCCAAAAAAAGAAGTCGTGACCTTCAAAACAAGACGGACGTAAAATCGACGAATCAAAAAAAACCCCGGTGAGGGAGGATGTCCCACCGGGGCCACAACGGAGGCGATTCACAATCAACAGTTGGAGGACAACTGTAACAGCTATACGAGGATGACTGTAACGGCCACACAAGGACAACTGTTATGACGATTCTAGGCGGGAACTATGGCGAACGCAACGCCGAATATGTCCATTCAATCACCCTGTACAAGGGTGAATTCGGATCGCTCACACTCAGTGAAAAGAACGCGCTCACGTTTGAAGAATTAAAGGCGTACGAGCCGCTTGTCGAATCGCCGGAAGAGCGAAAGCAGCTCAGAACATTCAAAAAACGTGCACGTGAACGGGAGCGCTATGAGCAGTACCGCACTGGCTCAGCCCGACAGCGGTATGAATCCCTGCAGCGCCGCCCCGACCACAAGCACCTCAGCTCCGGCACCCGCAGCGTGTTCGACGCACTCTACTCCAGTGCTCGCGTCAGTGATGGCGTCACGAGCCCCACGGTTGCCGAGCTGATCGAGGCAACGGGCTTGGGGCGCGCCACTGTGAAACGCGCGATCAAGAACCTCTGTGAGCGTGGTTACATCACGCGGTTGGAGGGTGAAGGCAATGGTGAAGGCGGGCGTGGTAATCCCTCGATCTACCAACTCGGCACCCACAAGCGCTGATTTGAATAGGTTTCAGGTCCGCGAAAAAGGGGCTCATCGTCGGTTCCAAAACCGCGAAAAAGGGGCTCATTTTGGGCGTAACAGGATTCTGCCAAACAAGCCTCCCGCCCAAGCGCTCTGAAATTGCTAGAAGCCCCGGCTGGCAAGGTTATCAGCCCTTGGAGGGAGGAGAAGAGGCGGTTTCAAACGCGCTGAAAAGGGGCTCATGGTTCTATATTACTTTGAATACTATCTGTAGAACATAGAATACATACAGGCCGAAGGGCTGTATGTATGTATGTTCTACTAGTACGCCGAAGGCGTGCTAATAAAATATAGATAGACACAACAGAGCGCGCACACGTCAGCCTCAGGACACCGCCTCCGGCCTTCGGCCTTCGGCGGCGTCTAACAGGCTGAGGAGAGTGCCTCCGGCCTTCGGCCTTCGGCATCCCTCTCCTCAACCTGTTCCACAGGGCAAGCATGGTCTGTATGTCTGCATGCGTGTCGCGGGCAGCGTGCTTGGGTGGCGCGCAGCGCAGATGCTTGCCTTCGGAGTCGACCACCCGGCGCTTGATCGCAAGGGGTCCGGGCCGACCCAAGCGATTGAGCCTGCAACCTAGCCTCCCTTCCGCCGCGAGAATCCCCGAGAAGGTACCGAGAAGCTGTTCTCGCACGCGAAAAGAGCCTCGGAAGTACCGACACACGGGTTCCCTTTTCTTCGCAGCCGAAACAGGCTCTTTTGCGCTCCAAATCCGCAGCTTGCTGAATGGCATATCCATGCCAAAATTATGCGCTTGTACCAACCATCAGAGCGCCGTGCTGAAATGAAAGCTCCCGTCATCGACATTTTCACCCGCGACCGCATCACGCCGAATGGTCGGCGTCGCCGCCGCTTGCCCAAAAACTTCAAAAAGAAACTAGAGCCACCGACGCTTGCGGATCACGGGTGGTACAAAGACGATCTCGGCTATTATCGGCTGCAGGCTACCGGCATATCCTTCACTGTCTTCCCCGATCCCCACGTCAATGGCGCTTGGCGCGTGAGTGAGATTCGCCCCGAATGGGACTACCCGAAGATTTACTTCAATCAGTTCGATGCCGCGGTTATAGCGATGCAAACCGTTATTGGGTATCTGCACGAGAACGGAATCGAATTGAATACTAAGCGCTAGCGCTTGCCAGAATGGAACACCTTCGCAAGAATAGCTCTGCCCGTTATCGGGTGCGGCAGGTTGGTACAAATAAGGGCTGTCCAGCCCAGCAGCCCTGCCCTCGTACCTCCTGTCGCGAGACGCCCGCTTGGAGATTTCTCCGCTCCAACCGGGCGTCTTTTTTTGTGCGAAATGAATGCTTTTAGAACGAATTGAAGGTGGCAGAATAGTCGGGTAAGTCCATGAAATGCCGAGGCTTGCCATGACCACCAAACCGCGTAATCAGCGCACGATCACCCTAGCCCATCCCGGCGGCCCTCGCCGCGTCATCATTGAACGCCCCACTGAATGCAGCGGCCCATCATGTCGCAGCAAGAAGGACGCGAAGAAGAGTGGCTGACGAAGGCAAGACCCCGCGCGTCGAGGCGCTGATCCGCGCGATGGGTGCGCACACGGAGCCTTGCCGTGGGTGCCGCTGGTATGACCGCTGCGCCACCCAACAGCTCGCTTGCGGCGACTTCCAGCGATTCATTGCCCGACCGTATAGCGATTGCCGCGCCGAGTTCCAGCCCGACGATGAGCGCATCCCGACCCGCAGTCTGTATGTGGAAATATTCAAAGCCGATCAGCCTTAACCCCGGATTGAACACCGCGGGCGCCGCCAGCAAGTCCGAACATTCGAATGCGCTACATGCTGAACGGAAAGAATTTCTAGGACGCTCGTAATGAGTGAAGACGACCCCCGCACGGGGAATGAGTGCGCCCCTTCCTTCGACACACTAATCCGCGTGATGGGCAACCAACGCGATCCGTGCCAGACATGCTGCTGGTACCAGCGCTGCGCCACGTACCGGCTTGCGTGTGGAGACTTCCACAAGTTCGTGACCAACGAGCGCCGCACCCACCAGCCCACCTATGGCCCCGATCACGAGCGCTCCCCTTCAGATCGCCTGTATATACAAATCTTCAACGACAACGAAGAGATCCAAGCAACGAAGTCGGAATGCGGAAGGGTCAAGCCCGAGCAAGAACATTCAAACTCCCTACACGCTGAACAACAAGGAGTTCTGGAGTAATTGAATAACGCCCACAAAAGCCCCGCTTGCAGGTCACTGGCTCCCGCACACACTGAGTCTAGGGCGCAATCAACGCGCAACGTCGGTGGAACACGCGGGAGGTGAACAATGGGCAGCCCTGAAAGCTTAGGCGAACTCTATGGCGCAATATTCATGCTGGCCCTCTCTATCGGCCTGTACATCTTGCCGGGTGCGGTGGCCTCGGGCCGTGACCACCACCATCAGGCGCCGATATGGGTTCTGAATATACTGCTGGGATGGACGGTGATCGGCTGGGTACTCGCGCTTGTATGGGCTGCGATGCCAGTGAAGCGGCGACACACGAGCACATGACGACAAAGCCACGTTCCTGAGGCCAGGGACGGCCACCTCTTCAATCCCTCCCACTCCATCCCTTCAAAGCGGGTCGCCCGCAACCCCTATCTTCAAAACACGCTCAGTTCTGGTACCTTCAACCTCAGCCCGCATCGTCGCCCACGACAGGCGATGCACCAGCTCGACAGGGAAGTCAGCCGAAATGCGGCGTGCGGGCGCCACTCGGAAAATAGAGCGACAACAATGCGAATTGTGGGCTACCGGAGCGGCGTCGTTCTCGCCGTCTTACTATTGATCCAGCTCTCTACTCCAACCTTGGCGGAAACGACAAACGCGGACGACTCTGCCGGTAGTGAGAGCGCTGAAGTGCAGATACTTCGCGCACAGGTTGAAGCGATGGAGCGCCACCACGACGACCTTCTCTCGACGGTGCACTGGACGCTTGGCGTGATCTTGTCGGGCGTCGTTTTGCTTCTTGGCTACAACTGGTACCAGAACAGGCTTGTTTACGCGCAGGAGAAGGAAGCGCTCGTCAAAGAGCTAAGAACAACCCTCGGCCAGGAGCTTGATGAGGCGAGGGAAGAGCTGGCGCGACGCCACAAGGAAGAGTTTTCACAAAGACTGGCACGTATGGAATTCGATCTTCTGGAGTTGGAACGGTATAAGTGGAATCAGAAAGGGGTTCTGAAAAATGCGTTACGATGTGACGTGAGGCTTCTGAATACGGCTGTACAATCCGGCACAGACGAGTACATTGCTGGCGCCTTGAATGCACTTAAAGAAGATATGAGTGCGCTCAGCGAACAACCAGCCAATAACGTCTTAGGCTTCGAGGCGGCAGATATACAAAGCGCGCTCGCCAGAGTCCCTGCGCAACATCAGGCTACAGTAGAAAGGATCCAACAGCTATTGCGCGACACGCTGAATTGAGTCTATGGCCGCCATGCGCTAGTGAATAGAGAAAGGCGGCAAAGCGTCAGTGCATGGAGCACGAACACATGAAATATGGTCATGGACGACCAGTGCGCCGCATCGTCATTCCCCCTCTCTGGATGAACCAACCAGAACCACATCGACCAACCCCCTCAACCAAGGCGGCGTGAAGGTCCGTGCGCAGAATGCAGTGTTAGACGGGCGGGCGGCGGAACCCCCAAGACCACAAGGACTTAGAACTGGCGCGGTCTCGAACACAGGACTCTACATAGGACTTGGTGCGTGAAGAGGGCCACCACGGGGGCCTCTTCGCGCGCTCACAGGACAGGTCAACCGTGGTTCGGGAGGGGAGAAATTCTCCAAAAACCATACGATCCGACCCTTCAAATACCCCGCATGGAACGGGGGCAATGCCGCCTAATTACTGGCCCTGATTGCCCGCCATATCCAGCACCCACCAACCCGCTTGCCTGAACAACTCCTTCACTGGCTCCGGGGGCTTTCCCCTGACGCTTTCCCAAAGCGTTCTTCTTCGTTCTTCACACAGCGTTGATCCAGAACATTCAAAACAAAAAGCGCAATTTACGCGATTGTGGAATGAATTCGTGGTGGCAAACTGCGATGAAATACATTTGAAGTGAATGAAATGGCGGAACGCAAACGGCTTAATGATTGGACAGACTACAGGCGGCTTGATCCGCAGCAACAGCGTGTGAATGTCAGTCAGGACAATATCGACCGCGGGAGCGACATGTCCGCGACCGTCACGGTCAAGCCGCTTGACGGTCGCACCGCTGTTGCGCGCCGCGTGCGCGAGACGAAGCACGCGATCTGCAACGACTTAGGTGGTGAAGAGCGTCTGTCCACCCTTCAAATCATGCTCGCCGAGCAGGTGGCGGGCTTGTCGATCTTTTTAGAAGACGAGTTCCGCCGAATTGTTCAAAACGGCGAGCCGACGGGCATGTATCTCCCTTCAATCAACACGCTCAATCGCCTGTGCAAGACGCTTGGCATTAACCGTGTGCCGAGGAGTGAAGACATCGATTTGAATACTTATATGAAGAGGTTTCAGAAAGAGGACATGGAATGAACATGAGGAATTGAATGATGAAACGACTGCGACCCAACAAAGCCACGATCTCGAGGGGGAAACTCGCAAAGTTCTTGCAAAAAGAAGTAGCCAAGCAAGTGGATGAACTCAGCAAAGGGTCTGGGACATTCACCGATGTGAACGGAAATGAGGTATCAATTATGTCTGCTATGTACGGTAAAGATCACAAGGCGCACGCCGCCAAGGGCCAAGACTTCGCCCGCGTCATCCGCTCGCTTGCCAGCGAGGGCAACCGCCCCGCCGCGCACCTTTTCGCGCGTAAGCACTTCGGCGAGAACAGCCGCGTTGCCAAGGCGCTCGCCACGAGCCCCGGCAGTGCGGGCGGTGCGCTGATTGCGGAGGACATGCTCTCAGAAGTCGTGGATTTGCTGCGGCCCCGCAGCGTGATCCGCAACGCGGGCGCGGTCACGATGGATGTGCCGTGGGGCACGAAGACCGTGCCGCGCTTGGCTAGCTCTGCCACGGCGAGCTATGTGGCCGAGAACGCGGAGATCCCGGCCTCTGAGCCCGAGTTCGACAAGGACGAGGTGCCGCTCAAGAAGCTGGCCTGCCTTGTGCCGCTGAGTAACGAACTGCTCAACTTCACCTCCACCGTCCAGGGCGCCGATGACATTGTTCGCGACGACATGGTGCGCGAGATCGCACGCATTGAAGATCGTGAGTTCATCCGGGGCGATGGCGGCTCGGGTGGCCCCGAGGGCTTGCGCGAGCTTGCGCATAACGACCATGTGTTCTCTGCAGGCAGTGATGAAGAGGGCACGCTGCGCACGGCTGTGAATCATCTGGAGCAGGCGGACGTGCCGATGGAGCGGGTGGGATGGATCATGTCGCCCCGCACCTTCAACACGCTCTACACCATGCGGGCTGCGAACGACACGTTGGTATTCCCGGAGCTGCGCAACGACACGCCGACGCTGTGGAACTTCCCTGTCCATCGCACCAGCCAGATTCCCAACAATCTTGGTGACGGCGATGACGAGAGCGAAGTCTACCTCGCGGACTTCTCCCAAGTCGTCGTGGCCGAGGCGCTTGGTATTCGTGTCGACGTGAGTCAGGACGGTAGCTATCAGGTTGAAGGGTCGATGCGCTCGGCGTTCTCGCGCGATCAGACGCTCATCCGTGCCATTCGGCATCACAGCCTCTACTTGCGGCACCCCGAGGCTGTGAGCGTCATTACAGGCGTGCAGTGGGGCGCCTCCTAATCCGCCCCACCCACTGACCCCGAGGCCATGGACGGCCACGGGGTTCGTGGAGGCGTAAGCCTATGACCACGCTCGCCGAGATTGAATATCGAATAAACGTCAACACGCGCGGCATGCGTGGTGCTGTGCGTGATTTACGGCGCTTCGCGGAAACGGCTGACCGCGCAGGGCAGCGCGTGCAAAGGCTTGCCAGAGAGCCAGACCGCGCAGCGCGGAGCATGCAGCGTCAGGGGCAACAAGCCGCCCATGCTGCCCGCAGTACCAACCAGCTCGCGCAGGCCACAGCGCGCGCAGGCGCGCAGATGCGCAGTGGCAACACGCAAGTGGACGCGCTTGTGCGCGGACTCACGTCTACCGACCGCGCCACTCAGCGCGCGGCCCGAGCGCAAACCACCCTTCTCGGCACGCTTGGCGGCAGTAACCGCGCCATCGCCCAACAAGCGCAGGCCATGTCCCGCCTTGCGACTGCGCAGGCGCAGGGTGTCGCTACCGCCAGCCAAGCGGCGCAGCAACAGCGGTTGATCGCGCAGCGGTTTACCACCTCGGCTGTGAACAGCCGTGACCTACGGCTGAACCTGCAGGGCGTCAACGCGGGCATGAATCAGCTCGCCGCCGCTGCCACCGCTGCAGGCGGTCCCGTAGGACGT
The DNA here is from genome assembly GCF_900110585.1 of Aquisalimonas asiatica. NCBI lineage: Bacteria > Pseudomonadati > Pseudomonadota > Gammaproteobacteria > Chromatiales > Ectothiorhodospiraceae > Aquisalimonas > Aquisalimonas asiatica. Next base: position 106,920 of record NZ_FOEG01000006.1, read on the forward strand.
CTTGGCGCGCAGTTCGGCATCCTTGCAAGCACCCTTGGTCGCGTGAACCCGATGCTACTGGCTGGTGTCGCCGCCTTGGCCGGTGCGGGCGGTCTGGCGGCGTCTGCGCGCCGTGCCGCCGCCCGCATCGACCAGCTCCGCCTTGCCGCCGCAACCGCTGGCATGGGCGTGCAGGAGTTCGATGAGCTGACCTTCGCGATTCAGCAGATGGCGGGCGTGACCGAGCAACGCGCCTTGAGCGCGATGCAGCGCTGGACGCGAAGGGTCGGGGATGCGCGTGATGGTACCGGCCAGTTGGCAGAAGCTCTGCAGCAAGCCGGTGTGGACCTGGATGAGTTCCTGCAACTCAGCCCCGATGAGCAGTTCCGCGCCTTCTCAGACCGCGTCAGCGAGCTTGAGTCAGCGCAAGCGCGGGCGTCACTGGTCGCGGCAGCGTTCGGCGCTGAGAACGTCGCCATGACAAGCGCACTGGCGGAGGGTAGCGACGCGATAGACGAGCAGGCAGCGCGCGCCCGTGAGTTGAGCAGCGGGCTAGAGGATCAGGCGGAGGACGCTCAGCGGCTACAGGCCGCGCAGGGCGAACTAGCGCGCGCGGTTGAGAACGTGGGGCGCCAACTGTTAACCCACCTCGTCGACCCCATGGACGATACGCTGGAGCTTCTCACCGGCGTGTTCGATACCGTGGGCGACCTCATCGAAGCCTTCGACGGTTTTGAGCAGGCGGTGCGCAACGTCGGCGATACCGCCCTCAACGTTCTCCCGTACTTGCGTGTCATGGAGCAGCTCTTGCGCGTGGTCGCGGACGCGGATGTGGGGGTCAGCGGCGACGCCGCACGGATGCGAGATGTCAATGAAGAGCTGCAGCGCATGACTCGCTTACGCGATCAGGCGCAAGAGTTCGTTGATGACCCCGACCCCACGGCGACTGAAGACACGATCCGCGCGGCTGAGCGCCAGGTGGAAGTATTCGATCGCCGCATACGCGAGTTGCAGCAAGAATTGGCGAATCTCGTGGATCGGCGGACCCTGCCTCCGCCTCAAACCAGGGCAGAACGGCCCACAGCGACGACCCGGACGACTGGTACTGACGACGACGCGGAGAGCGACCGCCTTGACGCCGCTGAGCGCATGGTGCGGCGCCTGCGGGAGCAGCAGGAGTTGATGGAGCTGCAGGCAAGCATGGCCGAGGCCGACCAGCACCACCGCCGCATCGCGGTCGCGTTGCTTGAAGCGGAGCAGCAGCTCCGGCGCGACGGCATCGACCTAGAGAGCGAGCGCGCGCAGGAAGCGCTGCGGCTTACCGAGCAGATTGAGACCCGCCGTGCGGCGCAAGAGCGTGAGCAGGAAATCGCTAGGCAGGTGGAGCGTATCACTGCGGACATTGAGCGTGCCGAGCGGCACCGAGCCGAGCGCATGGAGCGCGGGATGCAGGAGCAGGAGCGTCGCCTCGCCATGCTCCAGGCGGAGCAGCGTCTGCTTGGTGAAACGGACGTGTTACGGCAGCGCGAGCTGGAGCGCCTGCGGGCGCAGCATGAGTTAAAGCGCCAAGGCGTTGACCTGTCGTCTGAGGAAGCCCGCCAGTATCTTCAGAATGCCGAAGCCATAGGCGAAATGAATGCCGAGCTGCGGCGGCAGCAGGATGTGCTCCGGCGCATCGAGCGCCAGAGCATGCAGGCATTCAACACCTTCTCTTCAGGGCTGCGGGATGGTCAATCGGCGTGGGTTGCGTTCCGCGAGGCGGCGCTGGATGCGTTGCAAGCGGTCGTGGATGAACTGTTCCGCGTGCTTGTCGTGCAACAGCTCGTCAATCAGGCCGCGTCCTCTATGTTCGGGGCTGGCGGCGGCGCCGCTGCCCCCTTGGGCGGCGGGCCTAACCCGATGGGCGCCCCCGCCAATGCGAAAGGCAACGTCTATGGCCCTTCAGGCCAAATGACGCGATTCGCTGACGGTGGCGTCGTCAGTAGCCCCCACTACTTTCCCTTCGCCGATGGCGTGGGCCTCATGGGCGAGGCTGGCCCGGAGGCCATCATGCCCCTGAGCCGCACCAGCGGCGGCGAGCTTGGCGTGAAGGCGCAAGGCCTTGGTGGTGGCGATCAGATTGTTGAAGTCTACGATCAGCGCAGCGGCGGTCAGCCGATTGAAGCGCAGCACGACGAAGGCCCGGATGGGGCCAAGCGCATACGGCTATTCATTCGCGACGAGGTACAGCGCATGTGGGGAGATGGCGGCGCCGACCGATCGCAGCGACGCAACTACGGCGTGAAGCGTCGGCCAGTGAAGCGCTCATAAGCCCGCAGTCTGTGCTGCCTTCTGCTTAACTCCTGTGTTTTTCCTGTGGTCGCCGTGAAGGCTGACATAGGAGTCCCTACGTAGGTCCTTGGACGGGCGGGATTACTAGAACGCGCGTGATGCGCTATAGCGTGCGTAGTGCGGGAGCCCGTATTATACAGGCGCCTGCGGTTCCGTGAATCGCCCCGTGGCGAGGCCGGTTCCAGCGAAGCGTCCCAATGCCCTCGACCAGGTGTGCCCTTGCCCATTCCCAGATCGCAACGGATTGTTCTGCCGGCCGTACTTGCTGCAGTGATCGGATCGGTAGCGGCCGATGATTACCAGCAGCGTGCGGAGGAGCTCGAGGCCCTGCGGGAGCGTATTGCCGCCATCGAAGCCGGACTGGCCGAGCGCGAGGAGCAGCGAGACGCCGTGGTGGGCGATCTGCGGGCACTGGAGCAGGCGATCGGGCGTGCCGTGCGCCGGCTCGACGACCTGGACGAGCAGCTGGCCGAGCGGGAGGCGCGCGTGGACGAGCTGCGGGATGCCGTCGAGGCCGAGCGCCAGGCGGTTGCCGACCACCGAGACGTGCTGCGCGAGGAGATCCGGGATGCCTACGCCAGTGGTCGTCAGGAGTATCTGAAACTCCTGCTGAACCAGGAGGACCCGGCGGCCCTGGACCGGATGCTGATCTACTTCGACTACATCGGCCGTGCCCGTTCTGAGCGCATCCGCACGGCCATGGCCGCCATGGCGGATTACCGTGACATGCGTGCCGAGTTGCAGACCGAAGTGGACCGGCTCGAGGCGGTGCGCCACGAGCAGGAGGCGGAGCGCCAGGAACTGGCGCAGCAACGCCAGGACCGTGAAGCGGTGCTGGAACAGGTGGAGGCGGCCATCGGTGATGACCAGGACCGCCTCGAACGCCTTGCCGAGGATGAAGAGGAGCTGCAGGCGCTGGTGGATGACCTCCAGGATGCGCTGACCGACATCACCGATGAGGATCTGGACCGGACGCCATTCCAGGACCAGCGCGGCGCCCTGCCCTGGCCCACCGGCGGGAGCCTTGCCGCACGCTACGGTGACAGGCGCAACGGTGGTGGCGAGTGGAGCGGTCTGCTGGTGCGTGCCGATCGCGGCACACGGGTGGAGGCAGTTTCCCATGGCCGGATCGTGTTCGCAGACTGGCTACGTGGTCTCGGGTTACTATTGATCATCGATCACGGCGATGGCTACATGACGCTTTACGGCTACAACGAGAGTCTTTACAAGGACGTCGGCGACTGGGTGGATGCCGGCGACGTCGTTGCCCGGGTCGGTGATACCGGCGGGCGTGACAATGCGGGGCTCTACTTCGAGCTCCGTGTCCAGGGCCAGCCGGAGGATCCCTTGCAGTGGCTCGAAGGCAACAGCCCCTAGTGCTGCAGCCGGTACGGGCCGAAGCCAACAGGCGGGAGAACGCCATGCATGTCAGGAAAACGCTGCTCGCGGTGGCCGCGGGGGTCATTCTCGGGGTGACCGGGACACTGGCCACCAGCGTTGTCGCGGATCGCTCCGGCGCGTCCGTCGAGCTGCCGCTGGAGCAGCTGCGCACGTTCAGCGAGGTGTTCTCGCGCATCCGCTCTGATTACGTCGAGGAGGTCTCCGCGGGCGATCTCATCGAGGACGCCATCCGCGGCATGCTGGACGGGCTGGACCCCCACTCCAGCTACATGAAGCCCGACGAGTTCGAGGAGCTGCAGTCCGGCACCCGGGGCGAGTTCGGTGGCCTCGGGCTGGAAGTGGGCCGCGAGGATGGCTTCGTCAAGGTCATCGCGCCCATCGATGACACGCCCGCCCAGCGGGCCGGCATGCAGGCCGGCGACATGATCATCCGCATCGACGGCGAGTCCACCAAGGGCATGAGCCTGAATGATGCCGTGCGCCAGATGCGCGGCGAGCCGGGTACCGAGGTGGAGTTGACCGTGGTACGCGAGGGCGAGGACGGCCCCGTCACCGTCACCATCGAGCGGGACATCATCCGCGTGACCAGTGTGCGTGCACGCATGCTGGAGGACGGCTTCGGGTACGTGCGCATCAGCCAGTTCCAGTCGCGCACCGGGCCGCAGCTCCTGGAAGCCCTGGATGAGCTCAACGGCGAGGGCAAGGCGCCGCTGCAGGGGCTGGTTCTCGACCTGCGCAACAACCCCGGCGGCGTCCTGCAGGCGTCCGTGGCCGTCGCCGACGCGTTCCTGCGCGAGGGCCGGATCGTCTACACCGAAGGCCGGCGTGACCGGGCGATGATGGAGTTCGATGCCACCCCCAACGACGTGCTCGGCGGCGCACCCATCGTCGTGCTGGTGAACAGCGGCTCGGCATCCGCCTCCGAGATTGTCGCCGGTGCGCTCCAGGACCACCGGCGTGCCGTGCTCATGGGGGGCAATACCTTCGGCAAGGGCTCGGTGCAGAGCGTGCTGCCGCTGGAGAGCGGCTCCGCCGTGAAGCTCACCACCGCGCGCTATTACACGCCGTCGGGCCGCTCCATCGAGAAAGACGGTATTACCCCCGATGTGGTTCTCGACGAGGGCCTGCGTGTCGCGCGCGACGACGACGACGAGGCCGACGCGGCGCTGGAGCGGCAGCTGGAGGAAGGGGTCGACCGGGACGTGGATGAGGACGCCCGCGAGCGTCGCCGCCAGATCGCCCGCGACGATTACGCCATCTATGAGGCACTCAACCTGCTCAAGGGGCTGACCATCCTCCAGGGTCAGGGGGCTGCGGACTGATGCGGCGGCTGTGGGCACTGGTGGCAGGGCTGTGTCTGGCCGCGCCGGGCGTGCTGTCGGCAGAGGCGGCGTCGCCGCCTGCCGTCGTCATCGTCATTGACGACATGGGTGATCGGCCGCTGGAGGGGCAGCGCGTGGCCGATCTGCCGGTGCCGGTGGTGTGCGCATTCCTGCCGCATACGCCCCATGCGCCGCGCCAGGCCAGGGCATGCCACGGCGCCGACAAGGACGTCATGCTGCACCTGCCCATGGAAGCGCTCAACGGCGGCGAGCTCGGGCCCGGCGGGGTGACCCTGGACATGACGCCGGAGCGATTCCGGGACGTGGTCCAGGACAACCTCGATGCCATTCCCCATGCCGCGGCGGTCAACAACCACATGGGCAGCCTGCTGACCCAGCATCCCGGGCACATGAGCTGGCTCATGGAGGTGCTGGTGGATGCCGGTGACCTGCTGTTCCTGGATAGCCGCACATCGCCCAACTCCGTGGGCAAGCAGATGGCCCGGGAAGCCGATTTGCCCGCCCTGGAGCGGGACGTCTTCCTGGATCACTACCGGGATCGCGGCACCATCGACCGCCAGCTGCAGCAGCTGTTGCGCCAGGCCCGGCGGGATGGCACCGCCGTTGGTATCGGGCACCCCTATCCGGAGACCCTGGACGTGCTGGAGTCGCGCCTGGAAGAGCTGGCGGACAGATACGGTGTGGAAATCGTCGGGCTGGACGAGCTGTATGACCGGCGCAATGGCCGGTAGCAAAGGAGGGCAGGAATGAATCCGTCGACACTGATCGGCATGTTATTCGGCATCGGGCTCCTCGCGGCCGTGCTGCTGTTTGCCGCCGAGGATCCCGTAGCCTACGTCAACCTCCCCGGCCTGGGCATCGTCATCGGCGGCACGCTGGCGGCGACGTTCATCAGCTACCCCCTGCGAGAGGTGCTCCGGGTGTTCGGGCTGCTGGGCATCGTGTTTCGCAACGAACGCCTGTATACCCGCGACGACATGGACGAGCTGGTACAGATGGCTCGCCTGTGGTTCCGCAACGACCTGCGCGCCGTGGAGCGCGCCCTGGACCGGGTGCGCAACCCGTTCCTGCGCACCGGGGTGCAGCTGGTCATCGACGGCACCCCGGAAGAGGACATCCTCGACCTGCTGCGCTGGCGCATCGCCCGTCTACGCACCCGCGAGCATGCCGAGGCGCAGATGTTCCGGTCCATGGCCACCTTCGCGCCCGCCTTCGGCATGATCGGCACCCTGGTGGGGCTGATCAACATGCTGTTTGTCCTGGAAACCAGTGACATGGCCGTGATCGGGCAGCACATGGCCATCGCCCTGCTGACCACCTTCTACGGCATTCTGCTGGCGAATCTCGTGTTCAAGCCGGTTGCCGTGAAGCTTGAGCGCCGGACCGAGGAGCGCCTGATCGCCATGAACATGGTGCTGGAAGGGGTGGCGCTGATCTGTCAGAAGCGCAATCCAGCCTTCGTGCGAGAGACCCTGCGGTCGTTCATGGCCGAGTATCAGGACGAGATCCGGGAGGCTCCGGGCGGGGATCCCGCAACGCGGGGAGCCGGTCCCAATGGCTAGCGAGATCGCCGGCGACCGGCGGCAGGCTCGCGGGGCCGGGCGGTTCCGTCCCGAGCTGCTGGACCCCACGGCGCAGGACAGCGACGACGACACCGGCTGGCTGCTCACGTACCTGGACGTCATGACCCTGCTGCTGGTGCTGTTCATCGTCCTGCTGGCCTTCGCTGACCTGGACCCGGATGATACGTCCCCGTCGCCGCGGGTGCTGCCGGACTCGCTCATGCTGCCCCTGTCCATGGTTCCCGCCGAACCGGTTCCGTCGCCGCAGCCCGAGTCGCCGGAGACGGCGGCGACGGGCACCGACATGACTGCCGAGGGTGTCGAGATCATCGAGGAGGCCGATCGCATCAGTCTGCGCATCCAGGACAATCTGCTGTTCGATTCCGGCCGGGCGGACCTGACGGACGACGGCCTGGCGGTGCTGGATGGCGTGGTCGAGATCCTGCGGGAGCATGACGGCCCCATCTCCGTGGAAGGCCATACCGACAACGTGCCCATCGCCACCGAGGCGTTCCCCTCCAACTGGGAGCTGTCCACGGCGCGCGCCACCCGCGTGCTGCGGCATCTGGACGATGCCGGTGTGGATGCCACGCGCATGCGCGCGGTGGGGCGCGCCGACACCGACCCGGTGGCCCCCAACACCAACGCCCCCGGGCGCGCGGCGAACCGCCGTGTCGACCTGATCATGCACCAGCGCGAGCTGCCCTGACCGCTGAACCGGTGTGTCGAGAAGTGTGACACGCGCCACTATGTTGCAATGCGATGGGCCGTTACAATATGACCCATCGCGAGGCACCGGAATACACGTTGCCGGCTGTATGCTGGCGGCGGTCGGGCAGGGTGTCCGCGAATGGGTCATGAATTGGGTACGGGTGGATGGTGCATCGAAAAGGACAGTTGATCGGGGTAATGATCACGATGCTTGGCGCTGGAAGCGCCGGTGCAGGGGAGCTTGTGCCCATGCATGGCACGCAGCCGCAGCCACAGCCGCTGGAACTTGAGCTGCAGCTCAGCGCCGACGACTGGTTGCTCGAAAACGGGGCTGATACCCGGCAGCCGGCGTACCGCGGCGGTGGCGGTGGCGATGCCCTGGCGGCCGCAGACGACCGCTCCGGCAGCGGCTTCCGTGTCGGCCCCGTTGTGCCCGCCCTGTGCGAGGACGACCTTCCCGGCACCAGTACCGTGGTCGACGCCTACAGCCGCGCCATGGAGTGCGAGGACGACCAGATCGGCCTGTCCGTGTCCATTCGCAACTACTGATCCGTAAAGGCGGCGCGCCCGGCGTCCGGGCTCCGCCCTCCGTCAGCCTTCGTCGCGATCCAGCGGCCGGATCAGCCCTTCTTGCACCACCGATGCCACCAGGGCGCCATCGCGATTGAAGATGTGCCCGCGGGTAAAGCCGCGCGCATTGGATGCGCTGGGGCTGTCCATGTGGTAGAGCAGCCAGTCGTCCATCCGGAACGGCCGGTGGAACCACATGGCGTGGTCCAGGCTTGCCATCTGCGTCTGTTCCTGGAAGATCGTGCGCCCGTGGGGCAGCAGTGCCGTGCCCAGCAGCCGGAAGTCCGAGGCGTAGGCCAGCAGTGCGCGATGGATGGTGTCGTCGTCGGGCAGGACCCCCATGGCACGAATCCACGAGTTGCGGAATGGCGCTACGGGCTCCGGGTCCATGGGGTCTTCCGGGTCGATGGGGCGGATCTCGATGGGCCGTGCGCGGGTGGACGCTTCGCGGAACTGCTCCGGCAACCGTTCGCGGTTGCGCTCCATGATGTCCAGCTCCGATTCAACGTCGTCCGGCTCCGGGATGTCCTCCGGCATGTTGAGCTGGTGGTCGCACCCCTCTTCCAGGATCTGGAACGACACCGACATGTTGAAGATCGGGCGGCCATGCTGGATGGCCACGATGCGCCGCGTGTTGAAACTGCCGCCGTCCCGGGCGCGCTCCACGTCGTAGACAATGGGGGCGTTGGCGTCGCCGGCACGCAGGAAATAGGCGTGCAGCGAATGGGCGTAGCGATCCGCCTCCACCGTCCGGCCGGCGGCCACCAGCGCCTGCCCGAGCACCTGCCCGCCGAATACCCGGGTGCCCACGATATGCCGGCTTTCGCCCCGGAACAGGTTGGTTTCCAGTTGCTCCAGGTTCAGCAGCCCGACCAGTTTGTCTAGTTGTGCGTTCATGCCTGCCCCCAACCGTGGAACCCGGGCAGCCCGGGCCGGTCTGTTGCGTCTGCAGTGATTGAAAGGCGCCAAGAATACCAGAACTGCGGGGCGCTCACCGCCGTAACCAGCTCGCCCCGAGAATACCGACGCCGGTTACGCCCAGTGCCCAGCTGAGTGCGGGAACGCCTGCCAGCAGCGGGCCGGCGGCAAGACCGGCCATGGGCACGGCCACCGCCGCCGCCAGCACCAGGCCCGCGGCCAGCGTGCCGTCACGGCGTACGCTCAGACGGCCGATGTCCGTGCGCAGCCGTTCCAGCTCCTGACGCTGCTGGTCCATCTGACGGCGGGTGTCCTGTGCGGCCTCCAGGGCCTCCAGCACCCGTTGCGGCATGCGCGGGAGCTCTTCACCCCAGTGGGGCAGCTCCCGCTGGATGTTGCGTAGTACGGCACCGATGCCGAGCTGTCCGCGCATCCAGTGCTCCATGTAGGGCTTGGCGGTCCGCCAGAGATCCAGGTCCGGATAGAGCTGCCGCCCCAGTCCCTCGATGTTGAGCAGTGTCTTCTGCAGCAGCACCAGCTGTGGCTGGATCTCCATGTCGAAGCGCCGGCCGGTCTGGAACAGGCGCATCAGCAGGGCACCGAAGGAGATCTCCCGCAGCGGTCGCTCGAAGATGGGCTCGCACACCGTGCGCATGGCCGCCTCGAACTCCTCGACCCGGGTCTCCGGCGGCACCCAGCCGGACTCCACGTGCAGCTCCGCCACCCGGCGGTAGTCGCGGTTGAAGAAGGCCAGGAAGTTCTCGGCCAGGTAGCGGTGGTCCACCGGCCCCAGGCTGCCGACGATGCCGAAGTCCACGGCGATGTAGCGCGGATCATCCGGGTTCGCGGGGTCCACGAAGATGTTGCCGGGGTGCATGTCGGCGTGGAAGAAACTGTCGCGGAACACCTGGGTGAAGAAGATCTCAACGCCCTTCTCCGCCAGGCGGCGCATGTTGACGTCGTGCGCCCGCAGGGTCTCCACGTGATTCACCGGAATGCCCGCGATGCGCTCCATGACCATCACCTGGGCCGTGGTGAGGTGGAAGTGAACGCCGGGGACGTAGAGCAGGCTGGAGTCCTGGAAATTGCGCCGCAGCTGCGAGGCGTTGGCGGCCTCGCGCATGAGATCGAGTTCGTCCAGCAGTGTCTTCTCGAACTCGGAGACCACCTCCCGTGGCCGCAGCCGCCGGCCGTGCGCCCAGTAGCGCTGGGTCAGGGCGGCGAAGGTGTACATGAGATCCAGGTCCCTGCGGATCACCGGCTCGATGTCCGGGCGCACCACCTTGACCACCACCTCCTGCCCATCCAGCAGCCGGGCGCCGTGGACCTGGGCGATGGACGCCGAGGCGATGGGTGTATCGTCGAAGCGCGCGAATACCGTGTCGATGGGGGCGCCGTAGGAGCGCTCGATGATGCGGCGCGCGTCGATGGCCGGGAATGGCGGCACGCGGTCCTGCAGCCGTGCCAGCTCCTCGGCGATGTCCGGAGGTAGCAGGTCCCGCCGGGTGGAGAGGATCTGGCCGAACTTCACGAAGATGGGCCCCAGCTCCTCCAGGGCCAGACGGATGCGCTCGCCGTGGCTGCCGCGGGACCGGCGCACCCAGTTCCAGGGCATGATGTAGAGGGTCCAGCGCAGTGGCCGCATGATGCGCGTGGCGAGAATGACGTCATCGAGACCGTGCTTCACCAGCACCCAGTTGATGTGGGCGAGGCGCAGAAGCCGCCGGATCATTCCGCCGCTCCCCGCTGCTGCTCCAGCCGCCGGATGCGGGCCTCCAGCCGGTCGGCGTCTGCCCGCAGCCGGTCCACGTCGTCGAGGAAGGCCTCCACCTCAGGGCGAGCGGGGAGCTGCCGCTGTTCCTCGGTGAGGTACTCCGCCACCCCGCTGCCCGCGGCCTCCGCGCTATGCCGGAACCAGTCGTTCACGCCGCGCAGGGTGCGGCCGATCTGGTGTGCCGCCACGTCGCCGACGTGGTCCGCCAGCGCCTCTTCCCAGTCTACGTCCAGCTCGCGGAAAAACCGGCGCGCTTGCTGGGCCACCGCCGGGTCACCCTCGAACCGCAGCCGGCTGCCCGCCGCGTCCGGGTCCCGGGCCATGGCCAGCAGGTCGCCGACACTGCCGGTGATGACCACGTCCGCCGCGTCGTCGGCTGTCTCCGCGAGTGTCAGGCCGTCGCTGGTGAACGTCACCGTTACGGTCATCTCGGGCGCGGTGAGCTGCAGACGGAGCCGGCGCTCCAGCAGCGGGGTCAGCCGCCCCTGGAGTTCCGGGTCCATGTGCAGAATCCGGTTGACGATGTGACTGGCCGGACCCAGCAGCAGACCGAGGGATGCCATGCTCAACCTCCCGCGTGACTCAGTACCGGTAACCCCGGTGAATGGCAACGATGCCACCGCTGAGATTGGTGTAGTCGCAGTCCTCGAGGCCCGCCTCGAGCATCATGTCCCGCAGGGTTGCCTGGTCGGGGTGCATGCGGATGGACTCCGCCAGGTAGCGGTAGCTGTCGGCGTCTCCGGCGACGGCCTGGCCCATGCGCGGCAGCACCTGGAACGAGTAGGCGTCGTAGAGCGGCCGCAGGGGCCTGATGTAGAGCTGCGAGAATTCGAGGATCAGGGCGAAGCCCCCGGGGCGCAGCACGCGGCGCATTTCCGCGAGCGCGCGGGGCTTGTCGGTGACGTTGCGCAGGCCGAAGGCGATGGTGATGCGGTCGAAGCTCGCCGCCGGGAACGGCAGCGCTTCCGCGTTCACCAGGGCGTAATCGATGCCGCTGACCAGACCGGAGTCGATCATCCGGGAGCGCCCTTCGGCGAGCATGGCGTCGTTGATGTCGGTCATCACCACCTGGCCGCCCGGGGCGACCTTCGGTGCCATGAGCCGGGCCAGATCGCCAGTGCCCGCGGCCAGGTCCAGGACCTGCTGCCCGGGACGCAGACGCGCCATGGCGATGGTCTGGCGCTTCCACAGCCGGTGCAGGCCGGCGGACATGAGGTCGTTCATCATGTCGTAGCGGCTGGCGACGGAGCTGAACACTTCCCCCACGCGCCGGGCCTTGTCACCGCGCGGAACGCGCTGGTAGCCGAAGTCGATGGGGTCGTCATCGCGGGCGTTGCTGGTCACGGGTGGAACCCCTGTGTCATGGCGGCCAATGGTCGGTGCCAACGGTACCACCACCGCGCGCCGCGGAGTACCCCGCGGCGACTAACCGCGCCGCTTGTAGCCCGCCGCGGCCAGCGCGTCCAGGTATTTCGCCCAGTAGGCGTCCTGGTTGGCACCCAGCTCGTAGAGGTACTCCCAGGTGTACAGGCCCGTGTGGTGACCGTCGTCGAAGTACAGCCGCACGGCGTAGTTACCGGTGGGCTCGATGCGGGTGATGTTGACGTCTTCCTTGTTCACCTGCAGGACTTCCTGCCCCGGCCCGTGCCCCTTCACCTCGGCGGAGGGGGAGTGGACGCGGAGGTACTCGCACGGCAGCTCGAAGCGGCTGCCGTCATCGAAGGAGACCTCGAGCACTTTCGAGGCCTGGTGCAGTTGCAGTTCGGTCGGGTTTGCCATGACCACCTCGATTCAGCAAACAGGCGCCGACGCCCGTGTAGGGTGGACCTTCAGGTCCACCATGGGAAACCGGGCCGTACCACCCTGGTCTGCCCCGCGACACGGTGGACCTGAAGGTCCACCCTACGGCCCTTACAGGATGTAGCGGCTGAGATCCTCGTCCCGGGCCAGTTCCTGCAGGTGCTCGTCCACGTAGGCCGCATCCACGGTAATGGTCTGGTCGCTGCGGTCCGGCGCCTGGTACGACACCTCCTCCAGCAGCCGCTCCATGACCGTATGCAGGCGGCGGGCGCCGATGTTCTCGGTGCGCTCGTTGACCTCCGAGGCCACCTGGGCGATGCGGTTGATGCCGTCCTCGGTGAACACCAGCTCGCAGTCTTCCGTGCCGATCAGCGCCGTGTACTGTTCCGTGAGCGAGGCGCTGGGTTCGGTGAGAATACGCACGAAGTCCTCGGCCTGCAGGGCGTCCAGCTCCACGCGAATGGGCAGCCGGCCCTGGAGCTCCGGAATCAGGTCGGACGGCTTCGACAGATGGAACGCCCCGGAAGCGATGAACAGGATGTGGTCCGTGCGTACCATGCCGTGCTTCGTGGACACGGTGCTGCCTTCCACCAGGGGCAGCAGGTCGCGCTGCACGCCTTCCCGGGAGACTTCCCCGCCCTGTCCGCCCTCGTTGCCCTTGGCAACCTTGTCCAGCTCATCCAGGAAGACGATGCCGTTCTGCTCCACCCGGTCCACGGCGGTGAGCTTGATCTCTTCCTCGTTGACCAGCTTGGCGGCTTCCTCTTCCTGGAGCACCTTGCGCGCATCGCGGATCTTCATGGTGCGCTTCTGGGAGCGCTGCCCGCCCATGTTCTGGAACATGCTCTGCAGCTGGCTGGTCATCTCTTCCATGCCGGGCGGGGCCATGATCTCCACCCCCGGCGAGTGGGCGGCCACGTCCACTTCCACTTCGCGGTCGTCCAGATCGCCGAAGCGCAGCTTGTTGCGGAACTTGGTGCGGGTCGCCTCACTGTGGTCGTCGGCGTCACTGCTGTGGGTGCTGGCGCGCGGTAGCAGGATATCCAGCAGGCGCTCCTCGGCGGCCTCCTCGGCCCGGTACTGGACCTTCTCCATGGCCTCCTCGCGGGTCATCTTGATGGCGATATCCACCAGGTCGCGGATGATGGACTCCACGTCGCGGCCCACGTAGCCCACCTCCGTGAACTTGGTCGCTTCCACCTTGACGAACGGCGCCCGCGCCAGCTTGGCGAGACGGCGGGCGATCTCCGTCTTGCCCACGCCGGTCGGGCCGATCATGAGGATGTTCTTGGGCGTGACCTCGGCGCGCAGGGTCTCGTCGAGCTGCATGCGGCGCCAGCGGTTGCGCAGGGCCACGGCCACGGCGCGCTTGGCATTGGCCTGGCCGATGATGTGGCGGTCCAGTTCCTGGACGATCTCACGGGGTGTCATCTCTGACATGGCTGTTCACGCCTCCACGGTGGGCTTGCTGCCGGGCAGCTCTTCGATGGTGAGATACTGGTTGGTGTAAACGCAGATATCCGCGGCGATGTTCAGTGCCTTCTCGGTGATCTCGCGGGCGCTGAGGTCTGTGTTGTCCATGAGCGCCGTGGCGGCGGACTGGGCGTAGGGGCCGCCGGAGCCGATGCTGATCAGGTCGCGCTCCGGCTCGATGACGTCGCCGTTGCCGGAGATCATCAGGGTGAGCTCCTTGTCCGCCACCACCAGCAGGGCTTCCAGGCGGCGCAGGGCGCGATCCGAGCGCCAGTCCTTGGCCAGTTCCACCGCCGAGCGCGCCAGGTTGCCGCGGTGCTTCTCCAGCTGCCCCTCGAAGCGCTCGAACAGGGTGAAGGCATCGGCCGTGCCGCCGGCGAATCCGGCGATGACCTCGCCGTGGTAGAGCCGCCGGACCTTGCGCGCATTGCCCTTCATGACGGTATTGCCCAGGGAGACCTGACCGTCGCCTCCAAGGGCGACCCGGCCGTTGCGGCGCACCGCCAGGATGGTTGTACCTCTGAACTGTTCCACGTGACTGCTCCGCTGTTCGTGGATGGAAAGCCTGCCATTGTAGAGCGCAGACGTGTCGTTGGTCACCGTGGACAGGTGATGGGGGGTAGCGCCGCGGTTTTAAAGGGGGTGTCGACGAGGGTCAGCCGCCGGTGTCATCGCTGCCCTTGCGGGCGCGCGGGTGCGCGGCGTCGTAGACCCGGGCCAGGTGCTGGAAATCCAGATGGGTGTAGACCTGGGTCGTGCCGATGCTGGCGTGGCCGAGCAGCTCCTGCACGGCGCGCAGGTCGCCGCTGGATTCCAGCAGGTGGCTGGCGAAGGAGTGCCGCAGCATGTGGGGGTGGACCGGCTGGCCCAGCACCCGGGCCGCCAGCTGCGCCAGCCTGCTCTCGATGCTGCGCCGGGACAGCCGCCCGCCGCGCTGGCTGACGAACAGGGCGTGCTCGTCCATCGTCGCAAGCTGCCCACGCACGCCCAGCCATTCGCCAAGGCGTGAACGCGCCCGCCGCCCCACCGGCAGGATGCGCGCCCGGGATCCCTTGCCGAGCACCTGCACCGTCCCTTCCTTCAGGTCCACGCCGTCCAGGTCGAGGCCGGCCGCTTCTGCAAGACGCAGCCCGCTGGAGTAGAGCAGCTCGAACAGGGCCAGGTCCCGGAGCAGCAGCGGATCGTCGCCCGGGTCCAGGCCGTCCAGCAGGCGTGCAACGGCGTCGGCATCCAGGGTGCGGGGCAGGCGCTTGCCGCTCTTGGGCGCGGGGATGTCCGCCGCCGGGTCGTGCTGGAGCAGCCCGTCCCGCACCAGGAAACGGAAAAACGTTCGCAGCGCGGCGAGGCGGCGCTGCAGGGAGCGTCCGGAGAGCCCGCCGCGATGGCCGTCCGCCACGAACTGGCGGATATGGCTGGCGTCCAGTTCCGGCCAGTGGTCGATGGTGTGCCGGTCGCACCACGCCACCAGCGCGTCCAGGTCGCGGCGGTAGTGCTGTCGGGTCAGGGCGGCCAGGCGGCGTTCGTGGGCCAGGTGGCTGTCAAAGCGCTCCAGACAGGCCAGCGCCGCCGGGGTCATGCCGTGCCGCTGGCGCGATAGGGGCGCAGGGCGCGGCCGGCGAGCTGGCCGAGCTGGCGCAGGAAGACGGTGCCCTGGCTGGGGTTGAAGCGGTCCGGCTCGAAGCTGCCCACGGCAAGAATGCCGGAGACGTTGTGATTGTCGCTGATGGGCACGACGGCCGCGGAGCCGAGCCGGTCGGCGGCGTCGCCGAACAGCAGCGCCGCCTGTGCGGGATCGAGGCGCCCCAGACGTGGTTTCGCCGCCTTGATGAAGTCGCCGAACACCGCCTGGTCGTCGGGCGAGAGCACGTCCTGGCCGCCGGATTCCCCTTGCGTCGGCAGCAGCGCGATGGCCACCAGGTCCGACTGGAACTGGTGCCGGAGGCCGTCCTTGAGGGTCTGCAGCAGGCCGTCCAGGTCCTGGCTGTCCATGAGCTCCAGGGTCAGGCGGTGGAGCTGATCGGCAAGGCGGTCGTTGTCCCGGGCAACCTGCAGCAGGTCGTCGAGGCGGTGCTTGAGCTGCTTGTTCTCGTCGCGGAGCCGGGCGACCTGATAGGTGACCAGTGAGACCGCGTCGCCGCACTCGTGGGGGATCTGCAGGCGCGTCACAAGCGCCGGGTGGCGCACAAAGAAGTCGGGGTCCTCTTCCAGGTACGCGGCGATGGCTTCGTCCGGCAGGGTGTCATCCAGTCCCGCGCTGTTCTGGCTGGTCATCCGCCATCCTCCAGTGAGGCGCCCGGGGCGTCGCCGGGCAAAAATTCAGTGAATGCATGCCAGTTTATCGGACCTGGCCCGGGGCGTCATCGTCCGGTGACAGGGGGATGCGGCCCTGGAACACCGTGGTGGCCGGCCCGGTCATCCACACCGGCTCGCCCTCGCCCGCCCAGCGGATCGCCAGGCGACCGCCGGGGAGATCCACGGCGACAGTCTCCGCGAGCAGCCCCCGGAGGCGGCCCGCGACCACGGCCGCGCAGGCGCCCGTGCCGCAGGCGAGCGTCTCGCCGGCGCCGCGCTCGTAGACCCGAAGCCGCACATGCTCCGGGTCGACCACCTGCATGAAACCGGCATTGACCCGCGCCGGAAACGCGCCGTGGCGCTCCACGACCGGGCCGAGACGGTCCACCGGGGCGGTGTCCACGTCCGGGACCACGGTGACCGCATGGGGATTGCCCATGGAGACCGCGCCAATGGTCAGCGTTTCGCCGTTCACGTCGAGTTCGTAGGTGGTAGCCCGGGGGCTTGCGGTAAACGGGATCTCGGTCGGTTCCAGGCGCGGAGGACCCATGTTGACGGTTACCTGCCCGTCGGCCTCGATGGCGATCTCCGTCGGCCCGCCCAGGGTCTCGATGGTGAGCCGGTCGCGCGTGGTCAGCCCTTCCTCCAGCAGGAACCGGGCGAGGCAGCGCACGCCGTTGCCGCATTGCTCCACTTCACCGCCGTCGGCGTTGAAGATGCGGTAGCGGAAGTCCATGCCGGGTTGCGTGGCCGGGGCCGCCAGCAGCACCTGGTCGCAGCCCACGCCGAACCGGCGGTCCGCAATCCGGCGGACGTCGGCGCCGGACAGTGCAACGTCCTGGCGAATGGCGTCGATGACCACGAAATCGTTCCCCAGGCCGTGCATCTTGGTGAATCGCAGCGTCATGGCAGCAGCCGCTCCGGTGCCAGCTGGTCCTCGACCGTCTCCCGGCGGCGCACCAGGTGCACGGCGTCCCCGTCCACCATGAGTTCCGGCGGGCGATTGCGGGTGTTGTAGTTGGAGCTCATGACGAAACCGTACGCGCCCGCGGAGTGCACGGCCAGCAGGTCACCCTGCGCCAGCGCCAGCACCCGGTCCTTGCCCAGGAAATCACCGGTCTCGCAGACCGGGCCAACAATGTCGTAGGCCACGGGGCGGTCGCTGTCCCGGGGCTGCACCGGCACGATGGACTGCCACGCGTCGTAGAGCGCCGGGCGCAGCAGGTCGTTCATGGCGGCATCGACGATGGCGAAATTGCGGTCCGGTGTCGGCTTGAGGTATTCCACCCGGGTCAGCAGCACGCCGGCATTGGCCGCGATGGAGCGCCCGGGCTCCAGGTAGACCGCCAGCTCGCGTCCGGCCAGGCGCGCCAGCAGCGCGTCGGCATAGGTGGCCGGGTCGGGGGGCGTTTCGTCGTGATAGCACACGCCCAGGCCGCCACCGATGTCGATGTGCTCCAGGGTCAGGCCGGCGTCGCCGAGCCGGTCGATCAGCGCCAGCACCCGCTCCAGGGCGTCCTCGAACGGTGCCGTGCGCGTGAGCTGTGAGCCGATGTGGAAGTCCACGCCCACGAACTGCAGGTGGGGGAAGTCCGCATGGCGGCGGTAGAGCGCTTCCGCGGCATCAATGGAGATGCCGAACTTGTTCTCCTTCAGCCCGGTGGAGATATACGGGTGGGTCTCCGCGTCCACGTCCGGGTTGACGCGCAGGGAGACCCGCGCGCGCCGATCGAGCCGGCCGGCCACGTGATTGAGCCGCTCCAGTTCCGGCTCCGACTCCACGTTGAAGCAGCCCACCTCGGCGTTCAGGGCCTGGGCCATTTCGTAGCGACTCTTGCCCACGCCGGAGAACACCACGCGCGCCGGATCGGCGCCCGCGGCCAGAACCCGGTCCAGCTCGCCCCCGGAGACGATGTCGAAGCCCGATCCCAGGCGCGCCAGCACGTCCAGGACGGCCAGGTTGCTGTTCGCCTTGACGGCGTAGCAGACCTGATGGGGAACGGCCGCAAAGGCGTCGTCGTAGGCGTGCCAGGCCGCTTCCAGCGCGGCCCGCGAGTACACGTACGCGGGCGTGCCGTGTTCGGCGGCGATACGGCCGAGGGGCACGTCTTCGGCGTGCAGTGTGCCGTTGCGGTAGGTAAAGGGCGTCATGCGGGCTCCTGGGGGCCGTACGGGGCGCTCACCGGCGCGGTGTCCATGGCGGTGTCGTCATCGTCCTCGGGCAAGTGCAGATCGCCCTTCTGCCCGCAGGCCGCCAGCAACAGGGCGAGGGCAAGCGTGCCAGTCAGTCGGTACATGGTGTGCCACCTCCGGCGATCAAACCCCACAGTATAAAGGGCGCGCGCGCCTTCTGCAGTGGCTGCGCCAGTAGCGCCGGTGCAACGGGTCCGGGTAGCATGCGGCACCAAGGGTTTCACCACCGAGGAGATAACCATGAGCGAACTGCTGGAGTGCGTCGAGACCGGCGCCCGGGACAACGCCACGGCGAGCGTGATCTGGTTGCACGGCCTGGGCGCCGACGGCCACGATTTT
Source organism: Aquisalimonas asiatica (assembly GCF_900110585.1). Taxonomy (NCBI): domain Bacteria; kingdom Pseudomonadati; phylum Pseudomonadota; class Gammaproteobacteria; order Chromatiales; family Ectothiorhodospiraceae; genus Aquisalimonas; species Aquisalimonas asiatica. Next base: position 125,606 of record NZ_FOEG01000006.1, read on the forward strand.
GAACCCATCGTGCCGGAGCTGCGCCTGCCGGCCGGGCTGCCCGTGCGCTTTGTCTTCCCGCACGCGCCCGTGCGGCCCGTTACCCTGAACGGTGGCATGTCCATGCGCGCCTGGTACGACATCATCGCCCTGGGCGGCAACGCGCAGCAGGACGCCGACGGTATCCGCGACTCCGAACAGAAGGTGCATGCGCTGATCCGCCGCGAGAACGAGCGCGGCATCCCCACCGATCGGATCGTGCTCGCCGGCTTCTCCCAGGGTGGCGCCATCGCCCTGCATACCGGGGTGCGCTATCCGGAACGGCTCGCCGGCATCATGGGGCTCTCCACCTACCTGCCGCTGGCCGATACGGTCCCGGCGGAGCGCAACGAGGCCAACGCCGGCACGCCGGTTCTCATGGCCCACGGCACGGAAGACCCGGTGCTGCCGCTGCAGATGGGTGCAAACTCCCGGGCCCAGCTGGACGGCATGGGCTATAGCGTCGAGTGGCACGACTACCCCATGCAGCACCAGGTGTGCCTGGAAGAGATCCAGGCGATCAGCGCGTGGCTGCAGCGGGTGCTGGGGTAGTTTTCCGCCTCGGGTGGATGGCCGCATCCGCCTTCTGTGCCGTACATGTGGTGGACCTGAAGGTCCACCCTACGGTCATCGTGGCCGCACGGCCTACCGGGGAACCGGCGTCGGGTGGACGTTGACGTCCACCACCAGGCGCCGTCTGGCGGTCACTCGTCCCGCTCCAGCCGCTCCCGCGCCTTGCGGACCTGCGTCCGTACCTGTGCCGGCGCCGTGCCGCCGATGTGGTCCCGGGCGGCCAGCGAGCCCTCCAGGGTGAGCACCTCGTAGACGTCCTCGCCAATGGCGTCGGAGAAGCCCTGCAGGGTGGCCAGGTCCATGTCGGCCAGGTCGACGCCCTGCTCCACGCCGTGGCGCACGGCTGCACCCACGATGGCGTGGGCGTCCCGGAACGGCACGCCCTTGCGCACCAGGTAGTCGGCCAGATCCGTGGCGGTGGAGAAGCCCTTCTTGGCCGCGGCGAACATGTTGTCCCGCTTCGGCTCCATGGCCGGCACCATGTCGGCGAAGGCGCGCAGCACGTCCAGCACCGTGTCCACGGTGTCGAACAGCGGCTCCTTGTCTTCCTGGTTGTCCCGGTTGTAGGCCAGCGGCTGGGATTTCATCAGGGTCAGCAGGCCCACCAGGTGGCCGTTCACCCGCGCCGTCTTGCCGCGCACGATCTCGGCCACGTCCGGGTTCTTCTTCTGCGGCATGATGCTCGAGCCCGTGCAGAAGCGGTCCGGCAGGTCCACGAAGTCGAACATGGGCGAGGTCCAGAGGATCATCTCCTCGGCCATGCGCGAGGTGTGGGTCAGCAGGATGGCCGCCGCTGCCGTGAACTCCATGGCGAAGTCACGATCCGACACCGAGTCCAGGGAGTTGTCACTGGGGCGGTCGAAACCCAGCTCGGCGCAGGTCATGGCGCGGTCGATGGGGTAGCTGGTGCCGGCCAGCGCTGCCGAGCCCAGCGGCATGACGTTCAGCCGCCGCTGGCAGTCCTCCATGCGCTCCTGATCCCGCACCAGCATCTCGTACCAGGCCAGCATGTGGTGGCCGAAACTGAGTGGCTGTGCCACCTGCAGGTGGGTGAAACCGGGGATGATGGTGTCCGCCTCCCGGTCTGCCAGCTCCACCAGTCCCCGCTGGAAACGCAGCAGCTCGGCGGTAATGGCGTCGATGGCCTCGCGCAGGTAGAGTCGCACATCGGTGGCGATCTGGTCATTGCGCGAGCGGCCCGTGTGCAGCTTCTTGCCGGCATCGCCGATGCGGTCCGTGAGCCGCTGCTCGATATTCATGTGCACGTCTTCCAGCGCCGGTGACCACGGGAAGTCGCCCTGCGCGATCTCCTGTTCGATCTCCGCGAGCCCCGCCAGGATGCTGTCGCGCTCCGGCTCCGTGAGCACCCCTGCGTCGGCGAGCATGCGCGCGTGGGCCATGGAGCCGCGGATGTCCTGACGGTACAGTCGACGATCGAAGTGCTCCGAGGCGGTGAACGCCTCGACGAACTGATCGGTTGCCTCCGTGAACCGGCCGGTCCACAGTTGCTGGCTGGTGTCCTTGTCGGTCATGGGGTCTCTCGCTGGATCGTGTGACGCGAATGATACGTGTGGCGCGGAGTATACCAGCGCGGGCGTCCGGCGGCTTGCCGCGCGAGCGGACCGGAGCGGCACCGATTGCAGGCCATCCGGCGCCACGGCGCCGGCACGGGAAGGCTGATGACACACATGAACTCGGGATTCCTGCCGGACTTCTGCAACCTGCGCACCGTGCTCGCCGTGGTGGTCATTGCGGAACTGCTGGTGTTCGTCCTGGTGCTTGCCCAGCCGGCCGGGGTCGATCTCTGGCAGGCGCTCAGCCTGTACTCCCTGTATGTCCAGTGGGTCGCCCTGGGCTGCACGGTGCTGCTGTGCCTGCTGCGCAATGCGCTCAACCGGTTGCGGCCGCTGACCGCGGGGCTGCTGGCCTGGCTGCTGGTGATGGCGGTCACCGCCTTGGTTGCGCATCTCGCCTGGACGCTGGTGCTGCTGGAGAGCGAGGGGACGCGCGCCGGATTCATGCTGCGCAGCCTCGGGCTTGCCGCCGTGGTGGCGGCGGTGGCGCTGCGCTATCTCTATCTGCAGCAGGACTGGCGTCGGCGGATCGAGGCCGCGTCCTCCGCCCGGGAGCAGGCGCTGCAGGCGCGCATCCGCCCGCACTTTCTTTTCAACAGTCTGAACACCATTGCGGAGATGATCCCCTCCCGCCCCCGGCAGGCGGAGACGGCCGTGGAGGATCTGGCGGATCTCTTTCGCGCCAGCCTTGAATCCGGCGAGGGGTTGTCGACGCTGGATGACGAGCTGGCGCTGGCGCGGGGCTATCTCAACATGGAACAACTCCGCCTTGGCGACCGTCTGCAGGTGGACTGGGAGACCGACGATCTGCCCGGGCAACTTGCCATCCCGCCCATGACGCTGCAGCCCCTTCTCGAGAATGCGGTCTATCATGGAATTGAGCCCCGCCGGGATGGCGGCCGGCTGGTGGTGTCCGGTCGGGTCCGGGACGGGAGGCTCCAGGTCTGCGTGCGCAATCCGCTGCCCCCGGACGGGGCGGTCGCGCGCGGTGGGTTCGGAATCGCCCAGGACAACGTCCGTGAGCGGCTGCGGCTTGCCTACGGCGGCGAGGGGCACTTGAGCGTGCAGCAGGAGGACGACTGCTACAGCGTGTGCCTGACACTGCCCTGCGACCCAGGGGAGGCGGGCGCGGGTCAGGCGGAACGGGGGAAGGAGCATGCGCATTCTGATCGTGGATGACGAAGCACCGGCCCGGGAACGGCTGGCCCGCCATGTGGCCGATATCGGCGATCATCAGGTGATCGGCACGGCCGCGGACGGCGACGAGGCCGTGCGCATGGCGTACAGCGAGGAGCCCGACCTGGTGCTCATGGATATCCGCATGCCGGGGACAGACGGGGTGACGGCCGCCCGGGCGCTGGCGGAAATGGACGCGCCACCGGCGGTGATTTTCGTCACGGCCTACGGCGAGCATGCCCTGGCGGCATTCGACGCCGAGGCCGTGGACTATCTCGTCAAGCCGGTGCGACGGGAGCGGCTGGCCCAGGCGCTCCGGCGCGCGCGCCGCGTCACCCGCCCGCAGCTGGACGCCCTGGCACGCGAGGCGCCGCCGGTGCAGGGGCCGCGGGAGCACATCCTCTGTCGTCGCCGGGGTGCCATGGAGCTGATCCCCGTCGCCGACGTGCACTACTTCCAGGCGGACAACAAGTACGTCACCGTCTGCCATGCCGGTGGCGAGGACCTCATCGAGGAGTCCCTGCGCCAGCTCGAACACGAGTTCGGTGAGCGGTTCGTGCGCATCCACCGCAACGCGCTGGTGGCCCGTGACCGCCTGGGCCGGCTGGAGCGCGGGCTCGGTGGTCGCCCCTATCTCGCCCTGCGCGGCATGGACTGTGCGCTGCAGGTCAGCCGGCGGCACGTGAGCCGCATCCGCCAGTTGCTGGAAACCATGGGCTAGTCGTGCCGGTGCGGCCGTTCGGCAGCGCAGTGGAACCATGGCATCCTATGCGGCCCCGGACATCCTGCTGACAAGAGGCCCTGATGCGCATCGACACCCTTCGAATCGCCACCCGCAAATCACCGCTTGCCGTCTGGCAGGCCGAACACGTGGCCGGCCGCCTGCGTGCGGCGCACCCGGGGCTGCAGGTGGAGCTGGTGAAAATGAGCACCCGGGGAGACCGCATCCTGGATGCGCCGCTGGCGCGTATCGGCGGCAAGGGGCTGTTCCTGAAGGAGCTGGAAGAGGGGCTGCTGGACGGGCGTGCGGACATTGCCGTGCACTCCATGAAGGACGTGCCCGCTTTCATGACGCCGGACCTCCACCTGCCCGTCATCCCGGAGCGCGGTGACCCCCGTGACGCGTTCCTGTCGGTTCACTACGCCACCCTTGCGGAGGTCCCGGAGGGTGGCGTCATCGGCAGTGCCAGCCTGCGCCGGCAGAGCCAGATCCGGGCCGTGCGGCCCGATTTGCACGTGGAGACCCTGCGCGGCAGCGTCAACACGCGGCTGGCCAAGCTCGACGAGGGGCAGTTCGACGCCATCATCCTCGCCGCCTCCGGGTTGCAGCGGCTGGAGCTGCAGGCGCGCATCACCCGCACCCTGCCGCCCGGGGAGAGCCTGCCCGCCGTGGGACAGGGTGCGCTCGGGATTCAGTGCCGGGTGGGGGACACGGATGTGGAAGAACTCATCCGGCCGCTGGATCATGAGGACAGCCATATCCGCGTGGCCGCGGAGCGCGCCATGAACAGGGAGCTGGAGGGCAGCTGCCAGGTGCCTATCGGCGCCTATGCCGAGCTGGATGGCGATCGTCTCCGCCTGCGCGGGCTGGTGGGGTCCCCGGACGGCCGCGAGATGGTTCGCGGCGAGGTCACCGGTGCGGCGGAGGACGCCGATGACATCGGCTCCAGGCTCGGTCATGACCTCCTGGATCGTGGTGCGCGGGAGATCCTTCAGCGGCTGTTCGCCGAAACCGGGGAACAGCCTCTGTGACTGCCGCCGAGCAGCCCCTCGCCGGTGTCGGTGTCCTCGTGACCCGGCCGGCGCATCAGGCGGAGCCCCTGTGCGACGCACTGGCGGCCCGGGGGGCGGTGGTGACGCGCTTTCCGGTCATCGCCATCGGCGCGGCGCCGGACCCCCGGGCCCTGGACCGCGGGCTCGATCGCCTCGGTGATGCCGACCTGGTGATCTTTGTCAGCCCCAATGCGGTGGATGCCCTGTTTCGCCGTCTGAACGAACGCCGGCTGTCCTGGCCCGACGGGGTCCGTGTGGCCACCGTCGGGCGGGGCACCGCGCGCGCCCTGGCGGCCAGGGACGTCACCGCCACGGTGGTGCCGGCGGATGGTTACGACAGCGAGGCGCTGCTCGCCCACCCCGCGCTCCGACACGTGCGCGGTCAGCACGCTATGCTGGTGCGAGGGGACGGTGGGCGCGAACTGCTGCGGGAGACCCTCGAACGCCGGGGCGCGACGGTGGACGTGCTGGCCGCTTACAGCCGCGGACTGCCGGATGTGGATCCGGCCGTGCTGGATCAGGCGTGGGCCCGAGGTGCCCTGGATGTTGCGGTGGTCACCAGCGGCAACGCCCTGGAGAACCTGGTCAGGCTCGCCGGTGCACCGCGCCGGTCAAGGCTGTTCGGCACCGGACTGGTGGTCATCAGTGAGCGGGTTGCAGCCCGGGCCTCGGGCCTCGGGTTCTGCAATGGTATCGTGACTGCAGATGGCCCGGATTCCGACGCCCTGGCGGCGGCGGTCGAACGCTGGGTGGCAGGCAAGGGGAGACAGGCGAATTCATGAACGACGCGTCGACACATCACGGTAAGCAGGACGAGGCGGTGACGGATTCCAACGGCAGCACCACGGCGGATGCCGCACCGGAGGAGACCACCCAACCCCAGACCGATGCGGACGGTGGTGGTGGCCAGGCCGCAGCCCCGAAACCCGGCGGCGGTGACGGTGGCCGGGGTGGTGACCGGCGCGCTGCGGTGCTCGCGGCCGTTGCCCTGCTGATCGCGCTGATTGTTGCCGGCCTTGGCGGCATGGGCGGCTGGTGGGTCTGGGAGCGCTTCCAGGCGCTGGAGCGCGCCAGCGACGACTACGCCGAGCGCATGGAAGTGGCCGAGGTGCGCGAGCGCCTCGACAGCCTCGAAGGCAACCTCACCGGTCGCGTCGACAACCTGGCCGAGGAGCACAGCAGCCACGTGCGGAGTCTGGCGCGGGCGGAGGAGACCATGCGCACCGTGCGGGAGCAGCACGACAGCGCCCAGGAACGCATGGACCGCATCGAGGAGCTTGCCGCCGCGCATCGCGACGAGTGGATTCTCTCGGAGGCGGGTTACCTGTATGGCGTCGCCCGCTACCGGGCGCGCTTCCACGGTGACGTGAGCGGCGCGCTGGACGCCCTGCGCGAGGCGGACAGCCTGCTGGAAGAGCTGGGCGGTGCCACCGTGGATCAGCGTCAGGCGGTGGCCGATGCCATCAATGCACTGCTGGACGTGCGTCTGCCCGACCGTGAAGCCATGGCTGCCGACCTGCGCGCGCTCATCAACGGCGTGGATGAGTGGAGTCTCAAGCGCGTGGAGCGCCAGGTGGAGCCGGCGGACGTTCCCCGCCAGCGGGATGCCGAACTGGACAGCCTCGACGGCTGGCGGAATGCCGGGTTGCGGGCCTGGGAGCAGTTCCGGGACGCCATCGGCTCGCTGGTGGTGGTGCGCCGGGATGATGCGCCGCCACGCCTCATGGCCCCGGAAGAAAGCCATTATCTGCGGGAAAACCTCCGCCTGCAGCTGCTGTCCGCCCGCGCCGCGCTGCTTCAGGGCGACGCCGATGCGTACCGGGACAGCCTGGAAGATGTGGGCGAGTGGCTGGACCGGCACTTCGACGACGATGACGACGCCGTGCGTGAGGCCCGCGAGACGGTCAGCCGGTTGCGTGACGCGGACGTGGAAGCCGACATGCCGGATCTCGGGGAGAAGCTCCCGGAGCGCCGTCTCCCTGGTCGGAACAACATGATGGAGGGCGGTGAATGAAACGCCTGTTCCTGTTTCTGCTGGTGCTGTTCGCCAGCGCCGTTACCGCGCTCTGGTTCCACGAGCAGGCCGGCTACGTGTTGATCTCCGCTGGCGACCTCACCATGGAGACCAGCCTTTTCTTCGCCGTTGGCGTCCTGGCGGTGATGGTGGTCGCGCTGCTGCTCGTGGCCGGCATTGTCCGGCGTGTCGGTGCCATGCCGCAGGGCATGCGTCGCTGGCTGGCCGACCGCCGGGCCGGGCGGTCCCGCGACCAGCTGGTCCGCGGGCTGGCACGCCTGGCCGAAGGCGACTACCAGGAAGCCGAACGCCTGCTGATCCGCGCCGTGGATCGCAGCGAAACCTCGGTGCTGCATTATCTCAGTGCGGCCTGGGCCGCACACCGGGCCGGTGCCGACGGCCGGCGTGACAGCTATCTGGCCATGGCCGACAAGGCCGATCCCGATGCACAGCTGGCCATCGGCCTGCTGCAGGCGCAGCTCTACCTGGAAGACGAACAGTGGGAGACGGCGTTCGCCACGCTCAATCTGCTGCAGGAGCGCTACCCCCGGAATCCGCGGGTGCTGGAGATGCTGGCGCGAGCGTGCGAGGTGCTCGGCGAGGCGGACCGGCTGCTGGATCTCCTGCCGCGGCTGCGCCGGCATGCGGACATGGATTCCGAACGGCTGCATGCCCTTGGCCTCACCGCCGCCACCGGCGTGCTGGAGCAGGCCCGGCGTCGTGGCCGCGAGGCCCTGGAGCGCGCCTGGGAGCGGCTGCCGCGCGCGATGCAGGAAGACCCCGACGTGCTGCTGGCCTACGTCGACGGCATGCTGGAGCTGGCCCCGGGCAGCGAGCAGCTCGAGAAGCGGCTGCGCCTGGCGCTGCGCAAGGACTGGGACCTGCGCATCATCGAGCGCTACGGCCGGCTGGAGCTGGACGACCCGGAGCGGGCATTCAACGTGGCCGAGGGCTGGTTGCGGGAACACCCGGAAGACCCGGTTCTGCTGCTCGCCGTGGGGCGGCTTGCCATTCGCAGCAGCCTCTGGGGGCGGGCGCGGTCCTACCTGGAAGCGTCCGTCTCCCGGCAGCCCAGCGCCGAGGCGTTCTATCTCCTGGCCGACCTGCTGGAGCACCTGGGGGAGCGGGACGCGGCGCGGCGGGCCTATCGGCGCGCCGCCGAGCATGCCGGTGGCTTCCGCGCGCTGCCCGAACTCGAAGGCGTACGGCGGCAGGAGCCGGCCACGGCCGAGTCGTAAGCGGCGGGAGCGGGCGGCGTCGCCCGCTCCCGGTGCCGTGGCTCAGGACAGCGTGAGCACCGTGGAGCCGGTGGTCTGTCTGCCTTCCAGAGCGCGGTGCGCGTCGGCTGCCTGGGCGAGCGGGAAACGGTGGTTCACCTCGATGGTGACCACGCCCTTCTCCACCAGCTCGAACAGCTCCCCCGCCGCCGTCTCCAGATCCTCCCGCGCCGCCACGTAGTGGAACAGCGTCGGGCGGGTCAGGAACAGTGACCCCTTGGCGGCGAGCTGTCCCACGTTGAGTGGCTCCACCGGCCCGGACGACTGACCGAAGCTCACCAGGATGCCGCGCGGGGAGAGGCAGTCCAGCGATGGCAGGAAGGTGGACTGGCCCACCGAGTCGTAGACCACCGGCACACCCTTGCCGCCGGTGAGCTCCCGGACCCGCTCGACGAAGTCCTCGGTGTTGTAGTTGATCGGGTGGTCACAGCCGTGGGCGCGCGCCAGCTCCGCCTTCTCCGGGCTGCCCACGGTGCCGATCACCGTGGCGCCGAGGTGCTTCGCCCACTGGCATGCGATCAGGCCGACACCGCCCGCCGCCGCGTGCACCAGAATGGTGTCGCCGGCCTTCACCGGGTAGGTGCGCCGCAGCAGGTACCACGCCGTCATGCCCTTGAGCATCATGGCGGCAGCGGTCTCGTCACTGATGCTATCCGGCACCTTCACCAGCCGGTCCGCCGCCATGACCCGCTGCTCGGTATAGGCGCCCGGCGGGCCGGCGGCATAGGCCACGCGATCCCCCGGCGCAATATGGTCCACCCCTTCGCCCACGGCCTCCACCACGCCCGCCGCCTCCATGCCGGGGGTGAAGGGCAGCTGCGGTGGCGGATACAGCCCGGTGCGGAAGTACACGTCGATGAAGTTCAGGCCGACCACGGTGTGGCGCACCAGCGCCTCGCCCGCCCCGGGGGTGCCGACGTCCACCGTTTCCCAGTGCATCTGCTCCGGGCCGCCTGTCTCATGAACCACGATTGCCTGGGGCATGGATTCACCTCGCTGTGTTCTGGACCGTTGCAATGGCCGCCGCACCTGTTCAGTCGGCGGCCGCCTCGTTGGCGTCTTCGTCGTCGGCAGCCGGGTTCATCATGGCTGCCTCCACCGCCGCCAGCGCCGTCATGTTGATGATGCCGCGCACGGTCACCGACGGCGTGAGAATGTGCGCCGGCTTGTCCGAGCCGAGCAGGATCGGCCCCACCGAGACGCCGTCGCTGGTGGCCTTGAGCAGGTTGAAGGCGATGTTCGATGCGTCCAGGGTCGGCAGGATCAGCAGGTTCGCGGTGCCCTGCATCCGCGCATTGGGGAAGATGCGCCGGCGGATCTCCTGGGAGATGGCCGCGTCACCGTGCATCTCACCCTCCACCTCCAGGTTCGGGTCCCGCGCCTCGATGAGCTCCAGAGCGTCGCGCATCTTCTGGGCCGAGTCGGCGCCGGAGGAGCCGAAGCTGGAGTGGGACAGCAGCGCGACCTTGGGCGTCATGCCGAAGCGGCGCACCTCGTCCGCGGCGAGAATGGTCATCTCCGCCAGCTGCGCCGGTGTTGGATCCTGGTTGACGTAGGTGTCGCACAGGAAAAAGGTGCCCTTGGGCAGGATCAGCGCACTCATGGCCGCGAGGTTGCGCACGCCCTGCCGCCGGCCGAGCACGGACTCGATGTGCGCCAGCTGCCGGTGATAGCGGCCGTCGATGCCGCAGATCATGGCGTCCGCCTCTTCCCGGCGTACCATCAGCGCGGCGATCACCGTGTTGCGGGTGCGCACCACGTTGCGCGCCTGGTCCGGCGTGACGCCCTTGCGCTCCATGATCGAGTGGTAGAGCGTCCAGTACTCCCGGTAGCGCGGATCGTCCTCGGGGTCGGCCAGTTCGAAGTCCTCGTCCATCTTCAGGCGCAGGCCGAGGCGCTCGATGCGCATCTCCACCACCTTGCGGCGGCCGATGAGAATGGGCTTGGCCAGGCCGTCATCCACCACCACCTGCACGGCGCGCAGCACGCGCTCCTGTTCGCCTTCGGCGTAGACCACGCGGCGGGGGTGCTGGCGGGCCCGCTCGAACAGCGGCTTCATCACCAGCCCGGACTGGAACACGAACTGGTTGAGGCGCAGCTTGTAGGCGGCCATGTCCTCGATGGGCCGTGCGGCCACGCCCGAGTCCATGGCGGCCTTTGCCACGGCCGGCGCCACCCGGGAGATCAGCCGCGGGTCGAACGGTTTCGGGATCAGGTAGTCGCGCCCGAACTGCAGCGGCTTGCCGCCGTAGGCCGCCACCACCACGTCCGACGACTCCTCCATGGCGAGGTTGGCGATGGCCTCGACACAGGCCAGCTTCATCTCGTCGTTGATGGTGGTCGCACCCACGTCCAGGGCGCCGCGGAAGATGAACGGGAAGCACAGGACGTTGTTGACCTGGTTCGGGTAGTCGGAGCGGCCGGTGGCGATGATGCAGTCGGGACGTTCCTCCTGGGCCTCCTCCGGGATGATCTCCGGGGTGGGGTTGGCCATGGCGAACACCAGCGGGTCCCGCGCCATCTTCGCTACCATGCCCCGGGTGAGCACGCCGGGGCCGGAGAGGCCGATGAAGATGTCGGCGCCGTCGATGGCGTCGTCCAGGGTGCGGTCGTCGGTATCCCGGGCGAAGCTCGCCTTGCGCGCATCCAGGTTGTCCCGGCCGGTGTGGATCACGCCGCGGGAGTCCAGCATGGTGATGTGCTCGCGTTTCATGCCCAGCCCCACCAGCAGCTCCAGGCAGGCCATGGCGGCGGCGCCGGCACCGGAGCACACCACGGTGACATCGGCGATGTCCTTTTCCACCACGCGCAGCCCGTTGCGCACGGCGGCCGCGGTGATGATGGCCGTGCCGTGCTGGTCGTCATGGAACACCGGGATGTTCATGCGCTCCTTCAGCTTCTCCTCGATCTCGAAGCACTCGGGCGCCTTGATGTCTTCCAGGTTGATGCCGCCGAAGGTGGGCTCCAGGCTGGCGACAATGTCCACGAACCGGTCCGGGTCGCGCTCCTGCACCTCCACGTCGAACACGTCGATGCCGGAGAACTTCTTGAACAGCACGCCCTTGCCTTCCATCACCGGCTTGGAGGCCAGCGGGCCGATGTTACCCAGCCCCAGCACGGCGGTGCCGTTGGTGACCACGCCGACCAGGTTGCCGCGGGCGGTGACGCTGGCCGCCTCCTTCTCGTCTTCAACGATCAGTTCGCAGGCGGCGGCGACGCCGGGAGAGTAGGCCAGTGCCAGGTCGCGCTGGTTGGCAAGCGGTTTGGTCGGGACGACCTGCAGTTTCCCGGGGGTGGGGTGGCGATGGTATTCCAGTGCATTCTCACGCAGGTCGTCTGACATTACCTCTCTCCGCGGTCTCTTGTTGGTGTGCCGGCATCGGAAACCGGCCCGGTTTGTAAGCGCTCCATCATAACGCCCGCGTCAACGGCGCTTCCACCTGACCCCGGCGTCATGCCGCGTTTCGCCCCGCCTCGAGGAAGCGCCGGGTGCGCTCCAGGAATGCCTGGGGCTGTTCGGCGTGCAGCCAGTGTCCGGCGTCCGGCAGCGGCTCGATGGCGGCAGCGGGAAACAGCGCGTGGATGGCGTCGTGGGCGGACTCCGGCACGTAGTCGGAGTTGGCGCCGTGCAGGAACAGTGTCGGCCCGTCGTAGTGCCCGTCCATGTCCGGGAAGTCCGCGATGGTCGGCAGGTTCGCCTCCAGCGCCTGCAGCGGGATCCGCCAGGCGAAGGCGCCGTCCCGCGATTCCAGGTTGGTGAGCAGGAACTGCCGCAACCCCGCTTCCGGGATGTCTTCCGCCAGTGCCTCACTGGCAGCGGCCCTGGAGCCGAGGCGCTGCGGGTCCATGCGCTGTAGCGCCCGCAGCAGCCGCCCGTGTCCGTGATCCCCGTAGCGGATGGGGGCGATGTCGCCGATGAGCAGGCGTCGCACGTACGCGGGGTCGGTCAGTGCCAGCGCCATGGCGACCTTGCCGCCCATGCTGTGGCCGATGATGGTACCCGGCGGAATGCCGTAGTGGTCCAGTGTGTTGGCGACGGCGGCAGCCATGTCCGGGTAGGCCATGGTCTCCACGTGGGGCGATTGCCCGTGATTGGGGAGGTCCATGACCACCACCTGGTGGTCCGTGGCGAGATCCCGTGCGATGCGATTCCAGTTCGACCCGGAGCCGAACAGGCCGTGGAGAATGACCACGGCATGGCCCTCGCCCTGAATCCGGGTATGCAGCAACGTTTCACTCATGAGGTCTCTGTGTCCTGGTGTTGTCCCTGCCGCCGTGTCGACAGCACGGCGACGTTCTTGAGGTCCTGGACCGCCACGGTCAGCATGGACAGGTCCGGTTGTCCGATGCCGTGGATGTCGTCCAGGGTCTGCGCCAGGCGCAGGGTTGGCCCGGCCATGGTGGCCTGCCACTCCTGCACCTGTTCTGCGGGCGTGCGGGCGGCGTCGTCGGCTTGCAGGACGCTGGTGGTCAGCAGTCGCAGGTAGAGCGCGAAGTCGTCTTCCAGGCCCAGCCGGCATCGCTCTTCCCACTGGGTGGCCGTGTTCAGGCCGCGCACGGCCTCCTCCAGCCAGCGCAGGCCCAGGCTGTGGGCGAGCTGGTAGTAGACGGCGGCGGCACGGCCAGGGGTGCAGCCCGTATCCTCGGCGATCAGGGAGATGTCCATCGCCGCGCCCAGGGGGCCGAGCTGGGCGATGTCCCGGGCCAGGGCTTCAGGCAGCCCCCGGGCGACGAGTTCGCCGGCCTGCTGTGCCTGGCTGTCCTGGTCGGGGCCCGGCAACAGCGCGTCCAGCTCCGCGGCCAGGCCGGCAACGATACCGGCCAGGTGATCGCTGGTGCGCGCATCGGCGAGGCTGCCGGGCAGGTGGCGCAGCAGCCACAGTGCGGTGCGCTCGGCCAGTACCAGGATGTCCAGGCGAAGCTGCTGCTGCAGGTCGGCGGAGATGCGGTTGTCCTGGGTATCCAGGGCATCCCAGAGCTGTTCCAGGCCGAAGATGCGGCGGGCGGCGAAATACGCCCGGGCGACGTCGCCGGCCGGCACGCCGGTCTTGTCCGCCATGCGGAAGAGAAACCCGGCACCCATGCGATTGAGCATGTCGTTGGTGACCTGGGTGGCGATGATCTCCCGGCGCAGGCGGTGGTCGGGCATGTGGTTGCGGTGCTTGTCCTGCAGGGGCGACGGGAAATAGCGGACCAGGACGTCCTGCAGCCCGGCGTCGTCCACCAGATCGCTGTCCACCAGGGCGCGGAAACCGGCCAGCTTGGCGTGGGCGAGCAGCACCGCAAGCTCCGGGCGCACCAGGCCGCTGCCCGCCTGCGCCCGCTCCTCGATGGCCATGTCGTCCGGCAGGCCTTCCAGCTGGCGGTCCAGCTCGCCCGCCTGCTCCAGGGCGCGGATCTGGCGCGCATGTTCGCCGAGCAGCTCCGGCGCCCGGTACTCCATGGTGCTCAGGGCTTCGGTCTGGCGGTAGTTGTCTTCCAGCACCAGCTGTGCCACCTCGTCGGACATGTCCGCCAGCAGGCGCTTGCGCTGTTTCTCGGTGAGGTCGCCGCGCTCCATCTCCTCGTTGAGCAGGATCTTGATGTTGACCTCGTGGTCCGAACAGCTGACGCCGCCGGCGTTGTCGATGGCGTCGGTATTGATGCGGCCGCCGTGGCGGGCGAATTCGATGCGACCGAGCTGGGTGACGCCGAGGTTGCCGCCCTCGCCGACGACCTTGCACCGCAGCTGTGCCGCATCCACCCGCACCGGGTCGTTGGCGCGGTCGCCCACGTCCAGGTGGGTTTCTTCCACGGACTTGATGTAGGTCCCGATGCCGCCGTTCCAGAACAGGTCCACCGGGGCCTTGAGAATGGCCTGCATGAGCTGGTTGGGCGCCATCTGCTGGTCGTCGATACCGAGCGCGGCACGGGCCTCGGGGCTTAGCTCGATGGACTTGGCGCTGCGCGGATAGATGCCGCCACCGCGGGAGAGGAGTTTGCGGTTGTAGTCGTCCCAGCTCGAGCGGGCCTTGTCGAACAGGCGTTTGCGCTCGGCGTAGCCGGTGGCCGGATCCGGGTCCGGATCGATGAAGATATGGCGGTGGTCAAAGGCCGCCACCAGGCGGATCTGTTCCGACAGCAGCATGCCATTGCCGAAGACGTCGCCGGACATGTCGCCCACGCCGGCCACCGTGAACGGCTCGCGCTGGATGTCATGCCCCAGCTCGCGAAAATGGCGCATGACCGCCACCCACGCGCCGCGCGCCGTGATCCCCATCTTCTTGTGGTCGTAGCCGTTGGAGCCGCCGGAGGCAAAGGCGTCCCGTAGCCAGAACCCGTACTCCTCCGCCAGGCCGTTGGCAATGTCGGAGAAGGTGGCCGTGCCCTTGTCGGCGGCGACCACCAGGTAGGGGTCGTCCTCGTCGTGACGCACGACCCGCGGCGGTGGTTCCACGGTATCGCCCACGTAGTTGTCGGTGACGTCCAGCAGGCCGCGGATGAACAAGCGGTAACAGGCCTGCACCTCCGCCGGCTGGGCGTCGCGCTCCTCCGGCAGCTGCTTGGCCACGAACCCGCCCTTGGCACCCACGGGCACGATGACGGCGTTTTTCACCATCTGCGCCTTCATCAGGCCGAGCACCTCGGTACGGTAGTCCTCCTTGCGCTCCGACCAGCGCAGCCCGCCCCGGGCCACCTTGCCGCCGCGCAGGTGTACGCCCTCGGTGCGCGGCGAGTAGACGTAGATCTCGAAGGCGGGCCACGGCTTCGGCATCTCCGGAATGCGCTCCGGAATCAGCTTGAGGCTGAGGTAGGCGTGGCGCCGTCCGTCGCGGTCGCGTTGATAGGCGTTGGTACGGACGGTGGCCTGGATCGCGGCGAGCAGCCGGCGCAGCATGCGGTCCTCGTCCAGGCTGGGCACGTCGTGCAGGGCCCGCTCGATCTGTTCCGCCAGTCGGCCGGCGCGCTTGGCGTCCACCCGCTCCGGGTCGAAGCGGTTGTGGAACAGCCGGATGAGCAGCCGCGTGATGCGCGGGTTGTTGGCGAGGGTCTCTTCCATGTAGGCCTGGCTGTAGGCAGTGCCCGCCTGGCGGAGGTAACGGCTGTAGGCGCGCAGCACCACGATCTCGTCCCAGGCGAGCCGGGCGGCAAGGACCAGGTGGTTGAAGCCGTCGTCGTCGGCATGGCGGTGCCACACGGCGCCGAACGCCTGCTCGAAGTACTCGCGCACCTGCTCCACGTCCAGGTCGCCGCCGGGGTAGCGCAGGCCGAAATCGTGAATCCAGGCGGAGTGATCATCACCTGTGGCGTGAACGGTGTAGGGGCGCTCGTCGAGCACCTGCACGCCCATGTTCTCGAGGATGGGCATGGCGTCGGACAGGGTGACGCTGTCGCCGCGATGGTACAGCCGTAGCCGCAGCCGGTCCTCTGGTGCTTCCAGGGGCCGGTAGAGCACGATGTTCAGGTTGGTCCCGGCGTCCAGCTGCTCCAGCCGCTCGATGTCGTGGGCGGCGGCGCGGGCCGAGGTGTCCTCCCGGTAGGCGGCGCCGAAGGCGTGGCCGTAACGCTGGTACAGGCTGTTGCCGCGCGCTTCGCCGTAGTAATCGCGCAGCGCCTCGTGCAGGTCATCGGTCCACGCGCGCACGGTGGTGGCCAGGCGACGCTCCAGCTCCTGGTGATCCTGTTCGAGATCGGCGCCGGGGCTGACATGCAGGATGAAGTGAATGCGCGCCAGCATGGATTCCGACAGGTTGACCGTGAACTCCGAGTGCTCGGACTGGAACGCCGACTCCAGCAGGCTCTGCATGCGCTGGCGCACGTCGGTGTTGTAACGGTCCCGTGGTGCGAATACCAGGCAGGAGACGAACCGGCGGTAGGTGTCGTGGCGCACGAACAGCCGCACCTGCTGGCGGTCCTGCAGCTGCAGGATGCCCATGGCGATGTCGTGCAGGGTGTCCGGGTGGATCTGGAAGAGCTCGTCCCGCGGATAGGTCTCCAGGATGTTGATCAGCGCCTTGCTGGCGTGGCCGGGATAGGGCAGATCGGCGCGCTCCATGACCGTCTGGATCTTGCGCCGCAGCAGCGGGATGTCGCGCGGGTTGCGGTTGTAGGCCGCCGACGTATACAGCCCCAGGAAGCGGTGTTCGCCGATGACCTTGCCGTCGGCGTCCATCCGCTTCACGCCCACGTAGTCCATGTAGCCCGGCCGGTGCACGGTGGCCCGGTGGTTGGACTTGGTCAGGATCAGGGTCTCCGGGTCGCGGGCCAGCGCCTTGACCGCGGTCGGCAGCGCGTTGAAGCTCTCGGACGATCCCTTGCCGGACATCCGCCGGAGAATCCCGAGCCCGGAGCCCTTGATCGGCGTCAGCGCGTCCTTGCGGCCCTGGCGCTCAAGGTCGTAACAGCGGTAGCCGAGGAAGGTGAAATGGTCCTCCGCCAGCCAGTCGAGAAAGGCCAGGCTCTCGTCGCGGTCCGGTCCGGTGGGCGCCGTCTCGGCAAGCCCGGCGCGCGCTTCCGCCATCCGCTCGCGCATGGTTTTCCAGTCCGCCACCACCTGGTCCACGTCGTCGAGTACCCGCTGCACGTCATCGTGCACGGCGTCCATGATGTCGCGGCTGCTCTGGCGGTCCACCTCGAAGTGCATCCACGCTTCGCGCACGCCCGCATCGGCGGTGTCCGGGTTCACCTGCTCCACTTCGCCCTGGTCGTTGCGCCGGGTGACGATGATCGGGTGGATGATCAGGTGAACGGTGAGGTTGTGGCGGTTGAGGGCCATGGCGACGGAGTCCACCAGAAAGGGCTGGTCGTCGCAGATGATCTGCACGATCGTGTGGCTTGATTCCCAGCCGTGCTGCTCCGTCTCCGGGTTGTAGACGTGGATGCGGGCCTGTCCCGGGCGCCGCCGCCGGGCGAGGTGCCAGTGGGAGAGCACCGTTCCGTAGAGGTCCGCCGGCTCCCGCTGCACCAGGTCCTCCGCCGCGACGCGGTGGTAGTAGTCGCGGACCAGCCCCTTGATCGTGTCGCGTTCCTCCCTGGGCCAGCGTTCGTCGATTCGTTGCTCCACTGCGTCCAGCAGTTCCCGTTTGCGCGCTTGCGGTCCGGTTCGCATGGGTTGCGGCCCCTTCTTGTTGGTCTCCGGCTTTCCTCCAGCATACGAGCTGCACCGCCGGAGTGCACCCGTGCTAGCCCCACGTCGTATGCCCTGCGGCGGCGGTATCCGTTAGACTGCCTGCGGGCGTCGGCCACAGGGCAAGGGGAGTTATCGATGAGTCCGTCCTTCGAGGAGCAGCAGCGCCGGGTCAAGCGTCACTTCCGTAACGGCACGCCCGATGCGGAGGATCAGACGCGTATCGCGCTGTATCTGCAGGCTGTCAAGGGGATCAACGTCGCGGTGCTGGCCAAACTCGAGTGGCAGCCGGTGGACTGGCTGCCGTACCGGTTCCTCCACGGTCAGTACTACCGGGAGCTGGAGCTCAGCACGTTGCTGGGCCGCGCCACTCAGTGGTCGTCCCAGTCGCTGATCTACATGGAGGCGGCGACCCTGAGCATGGACCTGTGGACACGCACGGAAGCGGCCCGTTACCTGCCCGGCTTCTTCGAGGTGGACGAGCGTTTCTACAGCTATCTGGCGCTCAGTCACGCGTTCATGTCGGTGCTGCGGTTCATGCCGCTGGTGCCGCCCTCCGTGGATGTGGAAGCCGATCCGTTCCTGAGCGCTCTCAAGGCCATCGAGGACGAGAACGGCCGCCAGATCCAGACCCAGATCCGCATGCTCAAGGATCTGGATGCCGGCCTGTCGAGGCAGGAGCGCGAGCGTCTGGTGGAGACCCAGAGGGAGCGCGTCGAGGCGTGTTTCGCCCAGCTGCTGGCAACGCTCGGCCACCCCCCCGGCCATGGCCTGGAAGAGGAGGACGGCTGAATGCCGAGCTTCGAGCACGACGGTCAGTCCCTCTACTACGAGCTGCACGGGCGCGAGGGCGACCCGGTGGTCACCATCGTCAACGGCCTGTCCATGCGCACCAACCACTGGGCGCCCTACTTCGAGCTGCTGCCCGCCCGCGGCTGTCGCGTGCTCACCTACGACATGGTGGGCCAGGGGGCCTCGTCCAAGCCGGTGCTGGGGGCGGACTTCGACGACCACGCCACCATGCTGGCGGCGCTCCACGCTCACCTGGGCATCGAGCGGCCCTACGTGTTCGGCATCTCCTTCGGCGGCGTGGTGGCACTGAAATACGCCATCCGCTACCCGCAGCGCATTGGCGGGCTGCTGCCGGTGAGCACCTTCTCGGAGCTGGACCCGCAGCTGGAAGGCCACGCGGTCAACCTCTACCAGGGGCTGGCACGGGTGGGTTTCGAGTTCTACCTGGACCTGCTGATGCCGCTGAACTTCAGCAACCAGTACATCGCCGCGAACCGGGATCTGGTGCACCTGATCAAGCGCGTGGGGGCATCGACCAACGAGCTCTACGGCATCCAGAATCTCATGGAGTCGCTGTCGGACTTCCACTCGCTGACGCCGGAGCTGGCCGACATCGACTGCCCGACGCTGATCATGAACGGCGAGTTCGACTACCTGACCCCGCGTCATCTGCACGACATCATGCGCCGTCATATCCGCTCCTCGCGGCTCATCCTCGTGCCGCGGGTGTGCCACGCCTTCACCCTGGAGATTCCGGAGCTGACCAGCCGGCTGATCGGCGATTTCGTCAAGTCGGTCGAAGCGGGCGAATGGGTCGGCGACCAGAGCGTCTGGATCGCCGACGAGCATCCCGATGCCCAGGTGCCGCTGACCCGCTGCGAACAGGACCACCTGCGCGCGATTCCGGTGCCGGAGTCGCAGCGGCCAGCGCGTGCACCGCGGCGCGAGAACGGGCCGGGCAGCAAGAAGAAGCCGGCGGCGGGCAAGGGGCAGGCCAGCACCAAGGCGGCTTCGGGCGGGACGAAAGCGTCGACCAGCGGCAAGAAGGCAACGGCCCGCAAGAAGGCGCCCAGCGGCCAGCGGTAGCCGGCGGCGCGGCCGGATCACCGAGGGCGCGCCGCCCCTTGCACGCCCAATACCCGCGCCTGGGCACGCCGGCGCAGGTGGATGTCCCAGCCGACGCCCACGGCCAGGGCCAGGAAGCCTGCCAGCTCCACGCCCATGGTGTAGTGCACGAACAGGGCATAGCACACCACCAGCGCGCCCGCCGCACCCACGACCACGGGCGCGGCACTACGGTGATAGCGGATGCCGGGAGCGATGGCGACGACGGTCAGGATGGCGAACACGCCGATCAGGGCCGCCCACAGGCCCTCATCGACGGTGACGGCGGTCCCCGTGGCCGCCAGCATGGCCAGGGCGGCCATGGTGCCGTAGCAGGTCAGCAGTGCCAGAGCGAGGCTGGCGACGCCGCCGGCACCGCGCCGCCAGAGGGATTTCACGCCGCGGACCGGATTCAGCCGGCGGGCCCAGTGCCAGAGGAAGCCCGGTGGTCGTTCCGCCCGCTGCATGGCCAGTTCCACGGAGTGTGCACCGAAGCTCGCGGCGATTTCCCGGGTCTGGGCACTGGGGCTGTGGGCGAAATAGTCCAGCGAGCGAACGACGCGAATGTCCTCGAAACCGGCGTCGCGGAACAGGGCCAGCAGATCCTCGTCCACCGTGGCGCCCACCACGCACTCCACCCACAGGCGCGGGTCGTCGCTGCA
The DNA here is from genome assembly GCF_900110585.1 of Aquisalimonas asiatica. Classification (NCBI taxonomy): domain Bacteria; kingdom Pseudomonadati; phylum Pseudomonadota; class Gammaproteobacteria; order Chromatiales; family Ectothiorhodospiraceae; genus Aquisalimonas; species Aquisalimonas asiatica. Next base: position 145,675 of record NZ_FOEG01000006.1, read on the forward strand.
GTCCACGGTCACCGGGCGGCGGATGACCACGTCGGCGATCTGCAGCCGGCCACCTGGGCGCAGCACACGGAACATCTCGGCGACGGCACCCCGCTTGTCCGGGACCAGGTTCAGCGCGCCGTTGCTGGTGATGCTGTCGATGCTCTCATCGGCAAGGGGTAACCGTTCCGCCGAGGCTTCCACCACGCTCACGTTGGCGGCGCCGGCTTCCCGGGCTGCGGTGCGGATGCGCCGTGTCATGCCGCCGGTGAGATCCAGGGCGATCACGTGGCCGTCAGGCCCCACGTGTTCCGCGGCGACCAGGGTGTCGCAGCCCGCCCCGGCGCCGATGTCGAGGACGGTGTGGCCGGGCTGGACGGCGTTGCCGGAGAAGGGGTAGCCGACACCGGCGAAAGCGCTGACGGCAGTGGCGGGAAGGCGGTCGAGCAGGTCGTGCGGGTAGCCCATGGCCGTCGCGGCGGCTCGGCCCACCGGGAAATGGAAAGGGGAATCCGGCGACGCCGCCACCGCGGTGTACATGTCCCGGACGGCCGCGACGATCTGCTGGCGTGAATACCCCAGTATCGCCACCATCGGATTGCCCTCCGCTCCAAGGGCCTGGATCAGTATCGATCAAGCACTTCTTTCAGGCGCTGGCGCAAGCGCTCCGGCGCGGGTGCCGTGCCCGTTCGATACACGCGCTCGCGCAGGTGCTTCTCGAACTCCGCCCGGGTGAAGCAGTCACGACAGCGCTCCAGGTGCCGGTCGATGGCGGCCAGGCGGGTGTCGTCCAGTTCTTCGTCCAGGTAGGCGAAAAGCTGCTCCAGGACCTCCTCGCAGGTCAGATCATCCCGGCTCATTGTGGCTCCTCGCCGGTTCCCGGGCGGGTCGGGTGCGGCGGCCCGCCGTGCTCCGCCTGCCGACCGTAGTCCCATAAGGCTTTCTGCAGCAGCCCGCGTCCGCGGCTCAGGCGGGACCGGATCGTCCCGACCGGCACCCCCAGCAGCGCCGCCGCCTCCTCGTAGGTATACCCCTGCAGTTCCACCAGTACAACCACCACCCGGTAGGCGTCCGGAAGGGCGTCGACGGCGCGGGCCAGGTCGTCCTGGTCCAGCGTGTCCACGAACTGTGTCTCCGGTGTTCCCCACCACAGGAGAAACGGCTGATGGAGTTTGTGAAACAGGGAAAAGGAGGTGGCCTCCCCGGCGTCCGGCGGGAGCGCGTCCCAGGGCGTCTCGCGGTCCTGCCGGCACCGGCGTCGCCGCCAGAGACTCACGAAGGTGTTGTTGAGAATACGGAACAGCCAGCCCTCGAAACGGGCCCAGTCACGCAGCTCGGGGAGCTTCTCCCAGGCCCGTTCCACCGCCTCGGCGACCACGTCTTCGGCGTCATCGGGGTCACGGGTCAGGCGCAGCGCGGTGCCGTAGAGCCTGTCCAGCAGGCCCTCCAGTTCCTCCTCGAAACGCCGGCGCAACGCCTCGCGCTGCCGGGTCTCGCTGTTCTCACCGGCTGTCATTGCTGCCCCCGCATGGAGGACGTCGGCCCGAGTGTCCCGTCACTAACAAGTCTAGTGTCCTGTCCCGGAAATTCGTGGGAACCATTTGCCCCCCGCCGTGCGTCCTTGCGATTACCCCGGGGCATACCCGGGTAACCACAACGGAGAGACCGAGGAGACACGGCAATGACGACGGCAACAGCAATCCGCGAATCGGGCCTGGTGAACCAGGACGCCCTGCGCCGGAAGGTTCAGGACATGTACCGCCGGGTGGCGAAGGAACCCGAGGGCGACTTCCACTTCGCCATGGGCCGCCCCCTGGCCGAGGAGCTCGGCTACCCGCCGACGGATCTGGACCGGATCCCCCGCCGGGCCCTGGAGTCCTTTGCCGGGGTGGGCCACTTTCTGCCGCTGGCGGCCATCCGCGCCGGCGAGACGGTGGTGGATCTGGGCAGCGGCTCCGGTGCCGACGCCTTCCTCGCCGCACTGTATACCGGGCCGACCGGCCGGGTGATGGGGCTCGACATGACCGCCGAGCAGCGCGAGAAGGCCGCACGCCTCGCCCGGGAAAACGGGTTCACCAACATCACCTTCCACGCCGGCTACATCGAGGAAACGCCCTTCGACACCGGCTCCGTGGACGTGGTGATCAGCAACGGCGTCATCAATCTTTCGGCCGAGAAGGACCGGGTGTTCGCCGAAATCGCCCGCATTCTGCGTCCCGGCGGGCGGCTGGCACTGGCCGACATCGTCACCGAGCGCCAGCTTCCGGAGACGGTGAAATGCGACGCCACCCTGTGGGCGGCCTGCATCGGCGGCGCCATGCAGCAGGACGATTACAGCGGCGGCATCACCGCGGCCGGGCTCGAAGTGGTCACGGTGGACGAGAACCCCCAGTACCGCTTCCTCACCGACGCCGCCCAGGGTGCGAGCCGCGCCTACGGCGTGAAGAGCGTCAACCTGCTGGCGATCAAGCCAGCGTAGAGCAACAGCAATCACCGCCAAGGAGAACCGCCATGAAACCGTCCATCCTGATCATCGCTGCATCGGCCCTGACGCTGGGCCTGTCCACCGCCATGGCCGCTGACGGCCACGACAATGCCGAACACGACGGACACGTGTTCGTGAAGGCGGAGGACCTGGAGTGGGGCCCGGTGGGGTCCATGGGCGACGGCGCGGAGATCGCCGTCATCGAGGGTGACCTTGCCGAGGAGGAGCCGTTCACGTTCCGCCTGCGCCTCGAGGACGGCTATCGCGTCAAGCCGCACATTCACCCGGCGTACGAGCGCGGCACCATACTTCAAGGGACGTTGCACTTTGCCCATGGTGAGACCTTCGACGCCGACAACACCACGGCGCTGCCCGAGGGGAGCACCTTCATCATGCCGCCGGGGGCCCCGATGTACGGGTACGCCGAAGGCGAGGTGATCTTCCAGCTGCACGGGACCGGGCCGTGGGGTATCGAGTACGTGGACCCGGACGACGATCCGCGGCAATAGCCGTAATGCGCGCCGCCACGGCAGCCCCGTGGCGGCGCAACCACCGGCGAGGGTCGTGAGGGAGGCGGACTGCCATGGGCCGGAACCCGGTCATCCACCGCATGGGCGCACGCCTTCCCCGCGACCGGTCTGCCGGCTACATGCGGAACGCCACGGCGGCCTGGTTGTAGCCCACACCGGAGCCGATCATCACCACCAGATCGCCGCTCTTGATGCGCCCCTCGTCCACGCTCTTCGACAGGGCCATGGGAATGCAGGCCGAGCCGGTGTAGCCCCACTTCTGCATGATCATCGGGGCCTTCTCCAGCGGCAGGCCGATGTTCTGGGCGGCCAGCTCCACGGTGTGGCGGTTCACCTGGGTGAAGATCACCTGATCAACGTCGTCGACGGTGAAGCCGTTCTGCTCCGAGAGGCGCTTGAACAGCAGCGGCCAGCCCTCGTCGTTGATCTCCGGGGGGTAGCGCTTGACCATGCGCACGTTGGTGCGCCCCGCCTCGACGGATTCCACCGAGGCCGGTTCGGCGGTGCCGCCGGAGTAGATGCCCCAGCAGTCGGAGTAGTCGCCGTCGGCCAGGAACGAGCTGCCGATGAAGCCCGGCTCCTCGGAGGGTTCGACCACGGCCGCGCCGGCGCCGTCGCCGTAGAAGAACACCGTCGGGTCCTTCGGGTCGGCCAGCTTGCGCATCATGTAGACGCCCACCACGAGAATGGTGCGGAAGTGGTTGTTGGTGGCCAGCAGCCCGGCGGCGTTCGCCAGCGCGGTGGGGAACGAGGCGCAGGCGCAGGCGACGTCGAAAGTGCCGGCCTGTTTCGCACCCAGCTTCTGCTGCAGCACCACGGAGGTGGATGGCGTGATGTAGTCCGGGGAGTCGGTGCCGAGGATGATGAGATCCACATCCTCCGGCTTGCGGCCGGCCTTCTCCAGTGCCTGCTTCGCCGCCGGCAGCGCCAGATCGGAGGAGGCCCAGTCGTCCGGCGCGTACCAGCGCTGGTCGATGCCGGTGCCCGCGGCGAGCTTGCCCACCACCTCGGGCTTGTCCAGCGCGGTGAAGCGCTCGTTCAGCTCGTCGTTGGTGACGCAGCGCTCCGGCAGGTAGTGTGCTGTGGAGACGATCTTGGCGTGGCGATTCATGGGTTACGGACCTCTGATACAGAAACCTGACTCGACTGTCATGAGAACGGCCAGATTACCCCAAACACCCCGGCAAGAAAATGGCCTTGTGCGGTGCAATGGGGCCGGGATCTACCGGATGTGAAGCAGTTCCGCCAGCAGCCGCGTATCCAGGTGCGCGGCTACCAGATCGCCGAGCCGGTCCAGCTCCTGCTCCCGGTGCTGCTGGTAATCCACCGCATCACCGACAGCCAGCCCGGCGCGCGCCAGCAGCGCGTTGGCGGCCTCCGGCGCGTCGAACAGGCCGTGGACGTAACACCCCGCCACCTGGCCGTCCGCACTCACGGCGCCGTCGGCGCGGTCCCCCAGCCGGACCAGCGGTCGTGCCAGATCGGAGCCCGTGGTGATGCCGTTGTGGATCTCGTACCCGGTGAGAGGCGCGCCTTCCGGCTCCACCGTGCCGGAGACCTGCCGCAGTTGTTTGCCCGGGATCAGGCGCGTCTCCAGCGCCAGTAAACCGAGCCCCGGGGTGGTGCCGGGGGCGCTTTCCAGGCCGTCCGGGTCGGCCACACTGTGGCCGAGCATCTGATAGCCGCCGCAGATGCCGAGTACGTGCCCGCCGTAGCGCAGGTGTCGGTGCAGCACCCTTTCCCAGCCCTGGTCACGCAACCAGGCGAGATCCGTGCGCGTGCTCTTGCTGCCGGGCAGAATGATGAGGTCCGCGGGCGGCGGGGTCTGGTCCGGGCCGACGAAGTGCAGTGCCACCCGCGGGTGCAGCCGCAGGGGGTCGAAATCGTTGTGATTGCTCATGCGCGGCAGTGCGGGCACCACCACCTGCAGGGCATCGGTGCCGGCGGCCGTGCCCGTGCGGCCGATACTGTCCTCGGCGTCCAGCACCAGCCCCTGAACGAAGGGAAGCACACCCGCCACGGGCGTCCCGGTGTGCCGGTGCAGCCACTCCAGGCCGCTGTCCAGCAGTGCCGGGTCGCCGCGGAAGCGGTTGATCACGAACGCGCGGATGCGCTCGCGCTCCGACGCCGACACCAGCTCCAGGGTGCCGACGAGCTGCGCGAAGACGCCGCCCCGGTCGATGTCGCCCACCAGCAGGACCGGGCAGTCCGCCGCCTCCGCGAAGCCCATGTTGGCAATGTCATTCTCGCGCAGGTTGATCTCCGCCGGGCTGCCGGCGCCCTCGGCGATGACGACGTCGTAGCGGGCGGACAGGCTCTCCCACGCCGCCATGACGGCTTCCCGGGCACTGGCCTTGAAGCCGTGGTAGTCCACCGCGTCCATGTTGCCGTAGACCTGCCCGCGCAGGATGACCTGCGCGCCCCGGTCGCTCTGGGGCTTGAGCAGCACCGGGTTCATGTCGCTGTGGGGTTCGATGCCGCAGGCCAGCGCCTGCAGCGCCGTGGAACGGCCGATCTCGCCACCGTCCGTGGTGACGGCGCTGTTCAGGGCCATGTTCTGGGGCTTGAAGGGTGCCACGGACACGCCCTGGTTGCGCAGCCACCGGCACAGGGCGGCCACCACCGTGCTCTTGCCGGCGTCGGAGGTGGTGCCCTGGATCATGAGTGTCGGCATGGCGATGTCTCGTTGTTACCCGTAGCAAGCCGCAAGATCGTAGGGTGGACCTTCAGGTCCACCACGCGACGCGTCGACAACCCGTTTCGGTCCGTCGATTGCAGGATGGTGGACCTGAAGGTCCACCCTTGTATCTTATCGGTTGTGTGGAAGAGGACGACCACACATGGGCCGGGTGAGCTCGAGTCCACCCGAAGAGCGTTGACTCCGCGACGTAGATTCAGCCCCCGGCCCTCTCTTTGACCTGTCCAGAGTCTGAACGGTATCCAAGGCCCCGGGCGAGTCGCATGGCCCCGGTGAGCCTGCATGTACAAGGCAAGTCGGTCGAGAGGTCTCCCATGCACATCATCGGTGTCGATGTCAGCAAGAAAAAACTCCATGCCGCCTACCTCAAGGACCCCTCCGAGGAGAAGACCAAGCCCAAGGCGGCCAGCAACAGCCCCGAGGGCGTCGATGCGCTGCTGACCTGGGCGCAGCGCCAAACCAGCGCCGCGCCCGAGGCGATGCACTTCATCATGGAAGCCACCGGCGTCTACCATGAAGCCGCCGCCGAGGCGTTGATCGCCGCCGGTGCCACTGTCTCGGTGGTCAACCCCAAGCACGTGCGCCGCTTCGCCGAGAGCCGCGGCATCGAGTCCAAAACCGATGCCCACGACCGCCGCGTGCTCGCGCTGTTCGGCCACGAACGCCGCCCCGCAGGGTGGCAACCCCCACCGGCTCACGCCAAACAGCTACGCACGCTGCTCGATCGCCTCGATGCGCTCGATGACGACATCCAGCGCGAGTACAACCGCCGAGAGAAGGCCGCAATCCAGGGCAATGACGACGTGCTGCGCTCTCACCACACCGTCATCGGCGCACTGCAGCGCGAGCGCGACCGGTTGCGCCAGGAGATCGATCACCACATCGACCGCCATCCAGACCTGCGCGACACGCACAAGCTCCTGGAGTCCATCCCCGGCATCGGCGAGCAGCTCGCCCGCCATCTCACAGCGTTCTTCGCCCTGGGGAGCTTCGGCTCCGCCGCCCAGGCCGCCGCCTACCTCGGCCTGGCTCCAAAACACAGGCAATCCGGCACCAGCATCCATGCCCAGCCACGGCTGGCCAAAATCGGCCCATCCCCCCTGCGGGCCAAACTCTACTTCCCCTCAATCGTCGCGCTCACCCATAACCACCATATCCGCGCAATGGCTCAGCGGCTGCGCAGCAAGGGAAAGAGCAACATGGCCATCATCGGTGCCGCCATGCGTAAACTCATCCACATCGCCTTCGGCGTCATCAAAAACCAGCGCCCTTACGACCCCGCTTTGACCTGACGGCCAAACGGCATGGGGTGCCTGGGATGGCGGACCTGAAGGTCCGCCCTACGGCGACTACCGCTTGACCTGCAAGACGGTATCTACTTCAGAGCTCGACGCCCTTCTGCGCGCGTACGCCACCATCCTTGAAGGCGTGCTTCTCCACCTGCATCTCGGTGACGGTGTCGGCGATGTCGATCAGCTCCTGCTTGGCGTTGCGCCCGGTCACCACCACGTGCTGCATCTCCGGGCGGGCCATCAGGTCGTCCAGCACACGGTCCTGGTCCAGGTACTCGTAGCGCAGGGCGATGTTGAGCTCATCCAGCAGAACCAGTCCGTAGGCGGGGTCGCGCAGCATGGCCACCGCCTTCTCCCAGGCCGCGCTGGCGGCCTCTTCGTCCCGGGCGCGGTCCTGGGTGTCCCAGGTGTAGCCCTCGCCCATGACGTGGTAGGTGACGTCGGGGTGGTCGCGGAAGAAGCGCTCTTCCCCGGTGGCGAACTTGCCCTTGATGAACTGCACGATCCCCACCTTCATGCCGTGGCCGAGCGCCCGGGCGACCATACCGAAGCCCGAGCTGCTCTTGCCCTTTCCGGGGCCGGTGAGCACCAGCAGGACGCCTTTGTCCTCCTGGGCCTGCGCCATGCGTGCCTCGATGGCGCGTTTCTTCTTCGCCATGCGCGCGGCGTGGCGTTCAGGGTCCTTGGCGTTGTCACGCATGGTCCAGGTCCTCCAGTGCGGCTCCGCGGAACAGGGCGGCTGCGGCCTCCGGCGCGGACGGAAAATAGGCGTGGTAATAGCTGGCGGTCAATGTGCCGTTGCGGTAGACGGCTTCCCCGGCGGTGCCGGTGCGGTTGCGCACGGTGCGGGCGGCAGGCTCCAGCGTCGTCTCCAGCCGCGAGTGGTGAAAGGTGTGCCCGCGCAGCTCGCCGCTGGGAAGCGTCAGGGATTGCAGACCGAGGCCCGTGAGCTTGCCGGCCATCACCGCCTCCCCCGGCAGCAGCCCGAGCATGCGGTGGCCGTTGCCGTCATCGTCGGTGAGCGTGTCCATGCAGGCCATCAGCCCCCCGCACTCGGCCAGAATCGGCTTGCCCTCGGCGTGGTGGGCGCGGATGGCCAGCAGCATGGGCAGATTGTCGGCGAGCTGGCGGGCGTGCAGCTCCGGATAGCCGCCCGGCAGCCACAGCGCGTCGCAGTCGGGCAGTGTCTGGTCGGTAAGGGGCGAGAACTCGGTGATCTCGGCCCCCATGGCGGCGAGCAGTTCCAGGTTGGCGCGGTAGATGAAGGCGAAGGCGGCGTCCCGGGCCACGGCGATCCGCAGTCCCTCCAGCAGCCGCGGCGGCGCCGGCAGTGGTTCGCTGGCCAGCTCCACGGTGGCCGGCAGGGTGTCCAGCCCCGCCTCCCGCAGCACCTCGGCGGCGGCATCCAGGCGCTCGTCCAGGTCCGCCACCTCGCCCGCCTGCACCAGCCCGAGATGGCGGTCCGGCACATGCAGAGATGCGTTGCGCTGGACGGCACCCAGCAGCGGCATGCGCTCGGGCAGGGAGTCCGCCAGCATTTTCCCGTGGCCGGGGCTGCCGGTGCGGTTGGCGATGACGCCGGACAGGCACACATCGTCGCGGTACAGATCCAGTCCCAGCGCCACGGCGCCGAAGGTCTGGCCCATGCCGCTGGCGTCGATCACCGGCACCACCGGCAGGCCGGCGGTTGCTGCCAGGTCCGCGCTGCAGGGGTCGCCGTCGAACAGGCCCATGGACCCTTCCACCAGCACCAGATCCGCCTCGGCGGCAGCGGACGCGAGACGCCACCGGCATTCGGCCATGCCGGTCATCCAGGGGTGGAGCTGGTAGACCGGATTGCCGGAGGCGCGCTCCAGCACCATGGGGTCCAGGTAGTCCGGGCCGTATTTGAACACGCGCACGTCGCGGCCGGCGTTCCGGTGCAGCCGCGCCAGTGCGGCGGTGATCATGGATTTTCCGGAGCCGGAGCCCGGCGCGCTGATCAGCGCGGCCGGCGCCGCTCCACGAACGGGTGTTTCATTCATTAACGGATCTCCCGTGGGATTCGGGGCGCGCGGGCGGGACGGCTCCGGCGCCGGCGGGGACGAAGACCTGGGCGCCATCCACCTCGGCCCGGGCCAGTGGCTGCTGGTAGAGCCGCTCCAGCGCCTCGGGCACCAGCATGCGCTCGGCCGGGCCCCAGCACGCCTCGCCGTCCGGGTAGAGCAGCAGCAGATGGTCGCACCAGCGCGCTGCCAGGTTGATGTCGTGCAGGCAGAGAAAGACGCCGCGGCCTGCCTCCGCCTCACTGCGCAGCAGATCCATCACGGCCACCTGATGGCGCAGGTCCAGGTGGTTGGTGGGTTCGTCGGCAAGCCAGATGTCCGGGGTCTGGGCCAGGGCCGTTGCAATGGCCACGCGCTGGCGTTCGCCGCCGGAGAGCGTACTGACCAGCCGTGACTCCAGCCCGTCCAGGGCGACGCGCGCCAGCGCCCTTCGGGCAATGGCGACGTCGTCGGCGGTCTCCATGTCCCAGGGCGACAGGTAGGGGTGCCGGCCGATCAGCACGGTCTCCAGGACTGTGGCGGGAAAGCCGTCCTGGCGTTCCTGGAAGACCACGGCGAGGGCGCGGGCCACGCGCTTGCGGCGCTGGCCGCGGAGCGCTTCCCCGTCCAGGAGCACGCTGCCGTGGCGGGGTGCCCGCAGCCCCGCAAGGGTGTGCAGCAGGGTGGTCTTGCCGGCGCCGTTCGGCCCGAGCACGCCCCAGATCTGGCCGGGCGCGATGGTCAGCTCCAGCGCCGTGCCATCCGCACGCTCCGGGATATCGATCACCAGGTTGCGTGTGCTCAGCGTGGTCATCAACGGCTCCGGTAGAGCAGGTAGAGGAACGTGGGCACCCCAAGCAGTGCGGTGATGACGCCAACCGGGAGCTGTTCCGGCGCGATCATGGTGCGCGCCAGGGTATCCGCCAGCACCAGCAGGGCACCACCGGCCAGCGCGGCGGCGGGGAGGATCAGCCGCTGGTCGTTGCCCAGCACCAGGCGCAGCATGTGCGGCACCACCAGGCCGACGAAGCCGATGCTGCCGGCGGTGGTCACCGCCACGGCGGTGATCAGGCTGGCGCCCACGTAGATGGACCACTCCAGTCCCCGCACCGGTACCCCCAGGGCGGCGGCCTGCATGGGGCCACGGGCCAGCACGTTGAGGCTGCGCCCCAGGGGCATCAGCAGCAGGCAGATCCCCAGCAGGGTGGCGAAGGCGACCCAGGGGGTGCGCGCGTAGGTGAGATCACCCATCAACCAGTACAACATGCCGGGCAACCGTTCCGTGGGGCCGACGGCCAGCATGAAGGTGATGACCGCACCCCAGCCCGCGGCGACCACCACGCCGGTGAGCAGTAGTCGCGTCGGCGTCCAGCTGCCGGTGCCATGGGCCAGCCCGAACACCAGCACGGTCGACAGCAGCGCGCCCACGAACGCGGAGCCCGAGACGGCCGCCGCGCCAAGCCCGAGCAGCATCGCGGCCAGGGCGCCCACGGCCGCGCCACCGGAGAGGCCGAGGACGTAAGGGTCGGCCAGGGGGTTGCGTAGCAGCACCTGCATCAGCGCCCCGGCCACGGCCAGCAGGCCGCCCACGGCGAATGCCGCCAGCGCGCGCGGCGCGCGCAGCTCCAGCACCAGGGTGCGGTGCAGGGGCGAGCCGTCGCCGGTGAGCACCGCCCACAGGTCGGCGGGCGGTATGTGCACGCTGCCGATGGCGACCGCAACCAGCAGCGAGACCACGGCGACTGCCGCCAGCGTCAGCAGCGGTGCGATCAGCCGCCCGGCTCCCAGCGCGGCGGCCGGCGACGCGGCTGGAGACACGCCGCCGTCAGCGGCGCTCACGCGCCTTCTCCAGCTGCTCGCAGAGGATGCGGCTGCCCTCGGCCACGCGCGGTGTCGGACGCTGGATGCTGGAAGGGGGCACGAAAAACAGGTTGTCGTGGCGGGTGGCGGTGAGGCTGTCGTACGCACGCCAGGGCTCCAGCCAGGTTTCGTCCGCCTCGCCCATGCCCCCGGCGATGATGGCCTCGGGGTTGCGGTCCAGCACCGACTCCGTGTCGATCCGTGGGGTCAGGCTGCCCAGCTCGCCGAAGACATTGTCGCCACCGCACAGGGCGGCTGCCTGGCTGATGAGGTGATCATCGTTGACGGTCATGAGCGGGTCGTCCCAGACCTGATAGAACACGCGCACCGGGTCGGCGTCGGCGTACTGGTCACGGATGCCGTCAATGGCGTCACGGAAGGCCGCCGCCTCGTCGGCGGCATGGTCAGCGGTGCCGGCCAGCACGCCGAGGCGCTCCAGCGTGCTGGCGATGTCGTCCAGCTCGCGGGGTTCGGAGAGGTAGAGCGGCAGGTCCAGCTCCTGCAGCCGCTCCAGCTGCTCCGAGGGGTTGCCGGTGATCCAGCCCACGACCAGGTCCGGCTCCCGGGCGAGCAGGGTTTCCATGTCCAGACGCTTGTAGCTGCCCACGCGCGGGACGTCTTCGGCCTCCGGCGGGTAGTCGCTGTAGGTCACGGCGCCCACCACGGCGTCGCCGGCACCGGCGGCGAACAGCAGCTCCGTGGCGCCGGGCGACAGGGAGACAATGCGCTCCGCCGGGGCGTCGAGGCAGACCTCGCGGTCGGCATCGTCGGTGACGCAGGGCCCGTCCGCCGCGTTGACCTGCCACGGGCCGAGGGCGCCCGAGACGACCAGGCCGGCCAGGATGCGCAGCGGGGTGCGCGCTGTGGTGGTTGCGATCATCTCAATCCTCTCCTCCGATCATGATCAGTCGCCCGGTTTCCGGATCACGGTAGACCTGACCCACGGATTCGTAGCCGCTGCCCGCCTCGCCGGCGCCGTCCGGCACGTCGGGTAGTTCCCGGCCCGCGTCAACATCGACGCCGCCTTCGCTGGCCTGTTCCAGGCCGTCACTGGACGCGGCCAGCGCGACCATCAGCCCCACGGCGAAGACCAGCATGATATCCGCCAGATTGGCGAGCGGCCCCATGGGATCGTCGTCGCCGGCATCGAATCGGCTGCGGCGGTAGGCCGGTACGCTCACGACTGCGCTCCTTCCAGCCGCTCCATGGCCGCGTCATACCAGCGCCGGCGCAGGCGGCCGACGAGAAAACCGAGAATGCCGATCAGCAGCCCGAGCACGGTGGTGTTGAACGCCACGGTGACGGCCTGGGCCAGGACATCCAGCTCGCCACGGCCCAGCGCGGCCAGGCCCGGCCCCAGGGGGATCAGCGTGCCCATGAGGCCGAGCATCGGCCCCACCCGCGCCAGCAGGTCGGCGCGGTCGATACGGCGCTGCGCACGGCGCGCGACGGCCTGCGCGTCACCTTTCGCCTCCATGCGCCGCAGGCCGCCGGTGCGCTCGCCCAGCGCGAGGCCCAGTTCCCACAGCGCGAGTGCGACCAGGGCCAGCAGCGCAATGATCACCGGCTCCAGTAGCCAGCCCACCACCGCGTCCATGATTTCCAGTGTTGCCGATGTGAACATCGTTGACCTCGTTGATGCGTGTTGCGGTGGTCGCGACTGACGTCGCTCCTACAGTAGGCCGTAGCCCCGTAGGGTGGACCTTCAGGTCCACCAGTTCAGCCCGGTTCATCGAAGGTGGACCTGAAGGTCCACCCTACGGGCCTTGGGAGCGGCGTCAGTCGCCACCCGTGAGTTACAGCCGCCGGCCCGCGACGATCCCTCCGGCCAGCAGGAGCAGTGCTGCGGCCGCCACCAGCCAGGGCAGCAGCACCAGCCCGCCCTCGGCGGCCTCATCACCCTCTTCCTCGGCCGCCTGCTCCTCCGCCGCGTCGTCGGCGGCCTCGGCCAGGTCGTCCGTGATGTCGATCTCGGCCACGGTGGCCGGGTCCAGGTCCCGCTCGGCCTGTTCCACCTGCGCCGTGGCGCGCACGCCGTCGAAGGCCGCCTGCAGTTCCTCGTCGCCGATCTGCTCGGCCACCCAGTCCATGGTGGGGTGGTCGGGCCGGGTGTGACCGCCACCGGGAAGGCCATGCTCCACCACCGACTCGGCGAAGTCCTGGATGAGTTCCTCCAGGATCTCCTCGTCGGCATCCCAGAAGTCGCGGTGGGCGGCCACCAGGGTGACCGCCTGCATGTGCATCTTCACGTGGATGTTGTGGTCTTCCTCCAGGAAGTCGTCGAGCCCGATGCCGTGGCTGTCGGCGAAGTAGACATCGTGGACCGCATCCCAGACCCAGGAGCGGACCACGTCGGGGTTGGTGACCTGCCAGCCCCAGAGGTTGTCCAGGAAGTCCGCGCCCATGGTCCGGGCCCCGGCGTAGCCGTGATCCATGAGTGGCTCCAGCCACTGCGGGTTCAGGTTCTGACCGCGCAGCTCGCCCAGCAGGGCGCGCTGCAGGGACTCCACGCGGGGGTTGTCCGCGTCGGCGTGCATGAGCACGCGGTTGTCGGGCGCGGTACCGGTGAGGTTCTCCACCGCCAGCGAAAGACCGCCCTGGAAGTCGAAGCCGTCGTCATTGTCCAGCAGACCGTAGACATGGCTGGCCCGGCCCAGGTAGGTGCGCCCGACGGCGCCCAGGCGGCTCTCGAAGGCGTCATGGGCGGGGTCGCCGCTGGCCTCGGTGCCGTAGGCGTGGCCCATGCGCCGGGCGTAGGCGGCGGCCACCTCGCTGCGGTCCTCCCAGGCGCCGGAGCGCTCGGCCAGGCGGTTCACGCCGGCACCGTAGGCGCCGGGGGCGGTGCCGAACACGCGCAGGGCGGCGTCGCGGCCGGCGTCGGCGGCATCGGCACCGTCGTCCATCAGCGTGCGCGTGTCTTCCACCCAGCGGGCGGCCACGTCGTTCTCGCTCAGGGCCTCGTCGCCCGGGTCACGCAGGTCCTCCGGCAGCGGGCGCAGGGCCTCGTCCAGGGCGCCGTCCAGTTGCGGGTGTTCCGCGCGGATGGTCTCGGAGGCACCATCCAGGGCCACGCGCACGGCCTTGTCCAGCCACACGAGCTGGTCCTCGTAGAGGTCACGGAACAGCCCGGAGGTGGTGAACAGGGCGTCCCGGCGACGGGAGCGGTCCTCCAGGGGCTTGCGCTCCAGGCCCTCGACAATGCCGCGGGAGTTCCACTTGGGCCGCACCCCGAGCATGTCCATGCCGAAGGCGATCATGACGCCCTCGTCGCGCACGGTGTCGGAGGCCCACAGCACGATGGCCTCGCTGCCCTCGGCTTCCGGATCGCCGCGCTCGCGGGCATCCACCGCCATTTCCTGACCCAGGGACCAGGCCACGCGGGTGGGCACCAGATCGCCGGACAGCGCGTGGAAGTTGCGCCCGGTGGGCAGCACCTCGGGGGTGCGCACCGGGTCGTTGCCATGGCCCGGCTCCACGAAACGCCCATCCAGGGCGGCGAGCAGGTTGTTGCGCTCGTTGGCGGTGGAGTTGACCAGATCCTCGCGCCAGCCCGCTTCCGGGTCCTCGTCGCCCGCCATGGAGTCAAGCATGGTCTCCACGGCGTCGTCGTCCCAGTCCCGGCCGAATACGTGCAGGCCGATGGGCATGAACTGCTCCTGCATATGGGTCACGTAGTGGCCCACTTCGTGGACCAGCAGCTCGTCGTCCACGTCGGCCAGGTCACCGCCGGAATCCTCGCCATGGTCCTGGCCGTGATCGTGATGGTGATCATCGTCATCGGCATGATCATCGTCGTGGCGGCCATGGTCGTGATCGCGATCGTGGTCATGGTCGCCGTTGTGATCGTGGTCACCGTGATCGTCGTCATGGCCGTGATCGTGGTGGTGATGACCGTGCTCCAGCTCGTGCTCGATCTCCTCGGTGAGATCCAGCGCCTCGATACGCTCGCGCAGGGTCGCCACCGCCCGGTCGCGGGTGGGCGAGTCCGGGTCGGTGGCGGACTCGAAGGTCTCCACCAACTGGCGCAGTTCCAGCAGCTCGTCGTAGAGCTCGGTTGCCTCCAGCGGCGGCGTGAGGTGGCTGATCATCACCCCCATGGCGCGGCGTTTGGCCTGGATGCCCTCGCCCACGCCGTCGACGATGTAGGGGTAGATCACCGGCAGGTCGCCGCCCAGCAGTTCCGGGTAGTCGTCGGCGGCCAGACCGGCGCGCCGCCGCGGCAGGAATTCGCGGGTGGAGTGGCGGCCCACGTAGACCAGCGCATCCGCCTCGAAGCCGTCCCGCAGCCAGTGATAGAAGCCCATGTAGTGGTGGGTGGGCGGGAATGTGGTGTTGGCGTGCAGCAGCGCTTCGCTGACTTCCCAGCCCCGGGGTGGCTGCGGGCCGATGAACACGTTGCCGAAACGGATGCCGGGGAAGACCATCTCGCCGTCGCGGACCATGGCCTCGCCGGGGGCGTCGCCCCAGCCGGTGAGGCCCGGGATGCCGGTGCGGATCAGCGCGTCGCGCAGGCTGGTCACCTCATCGGTGTCACCACCGTGCTGGAGCAGTCGGGTCCATTCGTGCTGGTACTGGGAGAGCAGGTCCAGGGCGCGGTTCTGACGGGCGTGCTCGTAGTTCTCGAGCATGTGCCGGACGTCGCCGAGGCCGCGCTCCAGCAGCCGTTCCGCCAGGGCGCGCTGTTCCTGGTCCTTGGCGTCCATGAGCCGGGCGTGCACGTAGCCGATGGGGCCGTTCTCGAGCTCCGCCTGGATGGTCTCCGGCAAGGTGTGGAAATAGTCGAGATAGTCCTCGGTCGAGAGCGTGGGCACGCGCTCGGCCAGTTCCGACAGGCCTTCGGCGTCCTCCTGGAGGTTCACGCCGCGGTCCTGGATTTCGTCCAGCAGGGCGTCGGCGTCCTCGGGCAGCTCGCCGGTGTCGTAGCCGGCGGCCTTCAGCTGCTGGAGCATCTCGAACAGGGACTCGGGCACGTCGAGCTTATCGGCGCCGACGTTGTGCCGCCCCGGCGGGTGGTTGTAGTAGACCAGCGCGACCCGCTTGTCGGCGTTGTCGGCCGTCTGCAGCCGCTGCCAGCGCTGCATGCGGTCCGCCATCGCCTCGACCCGCTCCGGGACCGGGCGGGTGAGCTTGAGTGTCACCCCGGTGGCGTCGTCGGTCTCAGGCGATTCGGCCGTTGCCAGCACCATGGGCTGGCTGATGCCCTGCAGCTCGGGCATGGCGAGCTGGTAGTGGACGTTGTCCCAGGGGATGCCCTCTTCCGACAGTTGCCACTCCGGCTCGGTGAGGTCGCTGAGGCGGATGCCCTTGACCACGGGCACGTCCAGGGCGCCGAACGCCTCGGTGACGTCCCGCCGGCCCTCGCCGCCCCCCACGGTGAAGTACTTGAGGCTGACCACGCCGGTCAGCTCCGCCGGTGCGCTGCGCTCGGCGAGGGTCTCCACCGCCTCGACGCTGGCGCCACCCCAGCGGGCCAGCACGGCGAAACACTGGATGCCACGCTCCTCGAGGGCCTCACAGGCGGCGTCCAGCAGTGCCCGGTCGCCAGGCCGGTCGCCGGTGTTGCCATCCAGCAGTGCCACGGCGGGCCCGTCGTCCAGGTCGAGGTCCGCCGGGTCGGCGCTGGCTTTGCCGTTGCGGTAGTAGCGGATGGGGTCCTGCGGGCGCGGCTCCGGCACCTCCATGTCGTGACCGGCATGAGCCAGCAGCCACTCCATCATGCCGGCCATGTGGTCCGGGCTGCGTCCCTGGTAGAACGCGCGCCCGTTCAGCCAGTCGGCCTGATCGGGGAAGGCGTCGCGCTGTGCGGCCAGATGCTCGCGGGGGTCTTCGCCGGCATCCGGGTTGGCTACCAGCTCGTTGACGGCCTCGTCGGAGAGGCCGTCCAGCACCGGCTCTCCGTCCAGCCGCGAGAGCCGGGTAATGCGGCGGTCGCTGTTCATGGCCAGCACCGGCACGTCCGCGCCGGGGCTGGCCTCGCGTAACAGGCGCTCGATGCGCCCGACCTGATCGCCGAAGACGCCGGCCATGAACACGGCGTCGGCCTCGCGCCAGAGCCCGGCCACCTCGCCGTCCGATTTCTCGGCCAGCTGTTCCGGGGTGCGCAGCACCACATCGTGCTCGGGGTGGGCGTCCACGAAGGCATGGGCCCCGGCCGCCACTTCGGCGGCGGAGCGTTCGGAGACAATGCCGACGATGGTGGCGGCGGAGGCAATCCCTGGCAGCAGCAGTGCCAGCAGTAGCACGCTGAATCGCATCATCATTTATCGGTTCCCGTAACGGACGCTGAGAAAGGCGGTGCGGCCGGCGTTCTTGTAGTCGAAGTCGCTTGTACTGTTCCGAGCCGTGACATAATCCGTGTCGAAGACGTTATCGATCGTGAGCCGGGCAGACCAGTTGCGCGCAAACTCCCAGCCGGCGCGCAGGTTCATCAGGCCGAAGCCGGGCAGCCGGTCATCGCCCTGGTAGCGGTCACCCTGGAAGATCCCGCTGGCGCCGACGGAAGCCGTCCCGATGGACCGGTCGAGATCAAGACGGGCCGTTCTGGTCGCGCGGCGCTCCAGGCGCTCACCGCTGTCGCGGTCACGCGGATCCGTCAGCGTCGCGGAGGCCTGCACATCCCACGCGCTGATGCGGGTCTGCAGCGAGCCTTCCAGCCCCTGAATGCGGGCGCGGTCGACATTCTCGGGCCGCATGACGCCGTCGTTTCCAAAGGCGTTCTGGATGAGGTCGTCCACGTGACTCTGGTAGGCGGCAAGATCCCAGCGGAGATGCTGGTATTGACCGGTTATGCCGATCTCCGCGGTCTGGGAGCGCTCGGGGGAGAGGTTGTCGTTGCCTTCGAAAATAAAGCCGTCGCCGTAATCGGTAAAGGGGAAATAAAGGTCGTTGAACGTGGGCGCACGGAATGCCGTGCCGTAGCTCAGACGCAGTCGGTGATTGGCGTCCAGCGCCTGTCCGAATGCGGCGCCACCGGTGACGCGGTCACCAAAGGCCTCGTTATCATCGAGGCGCACACTGAGCTGGATCTCCGAGTTGTCACCACCGATCAGGTACTGTCCGAAAGCGGCGCGATTATCACGGCGGGTCTCGTCGTAGTCGGTGGTTCCCGCGACCTCGTCGCGCTGAAACTCCGCACCAAAGACGACTTCGTTGTTGCCGTGGATGGCCGTGTTCTCCATCCGGGCGGTGCGCGTTTCGGTATCGAAGACCGAGATTCCGGATCCCTCGAAGTTCTCCTGTTCGTCACGGGCCTGGCTGATCTGCAGCCGGGTGGTCCATGCTGCGCCGATCGGGATCAGCGTGTGGGCGCCGATGGCCTGGTTCAGAAAATCGGTATCGCCGCCGTCGAATTCCGTGTTGCCTTCGGCGCGAAACCCGAGAACGCCGACCTCCGTGCCGTTATCGAACTGATGGGTAAGCCGTCCAACGTTGGCGTTGTTGACGAACCCCCGGTCGTCCCCGTCTTCCCGAACCGGGGCGCCGCGCGTATGGAAGCGGTTGGTGCTCACGCTGTAGGACGTGCCGTCCGCCGCACCCGCGAAGCCCGCACCAATCTCGCTGCTATCGAATGAACCATAGCCCCCTTGAATCCAGTACTGATCGCCGTCTCGCCCGTCCGGGGTGAACGCCTGCACGACCCCACCGACCGCGTCGGCGCCGTAGATGCTTGCCCTGGGCCCGCGGACAACCTCCACGTTATCGAGAAGCTGTGGCGGGATGAACTGCCAGGGCACGCCGCCGGTCGTGGCCGAACGAATGCGCACACCATCGATCAGCAGCATCGTGGATTCGGAACCGGTGCCGCGCGTATAGACGCTGGTGGCCTTGCCGAAGGAGCCGTTGGTCTGGACGTCGAGCCCGGGCTGACCACGCAGGATGTCGCCAAGCTCCCGTGGCTGCTGCCGGTCCAGAGTCTCGCGGTCGATCACAGTGACCGAGCTGAGGCTTTCGTCCACGGTCTGGGTGGAGAGCGTCGGCGTCACCACCACGGGGTTGAGCTGGATCGGGTCGTCCCCCGAGGCGCTCAGAGGCGCCAGACACACGGCCACCGTGGCCGCAGCTGCAGGCTTGCTGAAGTACATGGTTGTCCCCTTTCGCCGTGCCACCCGCACGGGCGTATCGTTCTGTAATAGTGGCGCGTGGGTGGGGCGATCAGGCGGCAAGTGGCGGAGTCTGCCGGCCTGTGCGTCGCCCTCCGCAACGCGCGGCAAACCCGGCAGGCCGGTCTACGGGCTGATGAGCGGGGAGCTGTGGACCCGTCCCTGGGCGACCGCCTTCCCGTGCATATTGCACAGTGGCCGAGAGGTCGCCTTTGACTCAAACACCGTTGCGGGGGCAGCGTCGGAATGGGGCCGCGTGCCGTGAGGCGGGCCGGTACCGACTTCCCGTTTCATCCCGTCACAGCCGGTTGGTACTGCACGGGACACCTGCAGGGAGGCGAATGACGCTAGCAAGGGGGGTGCCGGTAGTCAAATCGACAGGGCGGTATCGAGCCGTGCCAGCCCCGCTTCATCCGGGGCGAGTCCGAAGCGCAGCGCGGCCGGCCCCTGGAACAGGCGCACCAGGATGCCCTCGCGGGCGAGTCGATCCTGCAGCGCGGCCGACTCGCCGTGCGGGCAGTAGCGAAACAGGCTGGTGCCTCCGGCGGGCGTCAGCCCGTGGCGTCGGAGCACCTGGTCCAGGGCTGCCGCCCCGGCGTCGAGACGCCGGCGATTGGCCTCCTGCCAGGCGCGGTCGGCCAGGGCCTGGCGCATGACCCAGCGTGCCGGGTGGCTCACGGCCCAGGGGCCAAGCAGCGTGTCGAGGTGGTCGCAGAGCGGCGCCGGGCCGAACAGAAAGCCGCCCCGCAAGCCGGCGAGCCCGAAGAACTTGCCCAGGGACCGCATGACCAGCAGTCCGTCCGGCCCCGTGGCGGGCGCCACGCTGTCTGCGGGTGTCGGGTCGATGAAGGCTTCGTCCACCACTAGCCAGCCGTCCCGCGCCTGCAGCCGACGGTGCCACTCAAGCAAACGCTCCGTCGGGACGGTAAGCCCGGTGGGGTTGTTCGGGTGTATCCAGACCAGCACGTCCAGGTGGTCCAGATGCGCGTCCACATCGTCGTGGGGCACATTGATCACCGCATGACCCTGCTGGCGCCACCACCACGCGTGTTCCGCGTAGCCGGGGGCGGGTACGCCGACCCGGCAGGGCGCCCGCAGTCGTGGTAGCGCCTGGATGACCGCCTGGGAGCCGGCCGTGGTGACGCAGCCGGCCGCAGCCGGGGCGCCCGCCCACGCCCTTGCGATCGCCGGCAGGTCGTCGTCCGCCTCGGGCAGGCGCTGCCACACCGACCCGGGGACTTCCGGCACCGGCCAGGGCCACGGGTTGATGCCGGTGGAGAGGTCCAGCCAGTGTTCCAGGGGGATGCCGTATGCGGCTGCCGCCCGGTTCAGCCTGCCGCCGTGATCAGGGACCATGCCATGCCTCCCAATAGGATGACGGCCAGCCAGCAGAACACGGCGCGGCGCACCAGCACGACCGCGGCGTCGATGGTGGCGCCGTCTGGTGGCGGACCTTCGCCCAGGGGTGGGCGTTCCCGCCAGCCGTCCCGGTAGGGCGCGGCGCCGCCGAGGGTGACACCAAGCGCGCCGGCGCCCGCGGCCATTACCGGCCCGGCGTTGGGGCTCTCCCACGCGCCCGCCTGGCGGAACCAGCAGGACAGGGCCGTGGCGGTGCGGCCAGAGGCGGCGTAGGCCAGCGCCGTCAGCCGCGCCGGTATCCAGTTGAGCGCATCGTCGAGCCGCGCGACCACGCGGCCGAACAACAGGTAGCGCGGTGTCCGATAGCCCCACATGGCGTCCAGGGTATTCACCAGGCGGTGCAGGATTACGCCCGGCAGGCCCGCGACCAGGTACCAGAACAGGCTGGCGAAGACGGCGTCGGCGCCGTTCTCCAGGACCGACTCGGACGCCGCCCCGGCAACGCCCCGTTGATCCAGCGCCCGGGTGTCGCGGCTGACCATGGCGCCCACGGCGTCTCGGGCACCGGCAAGGTCGCCGTGGATCAGCGGTGTGGCGACGGCGCGGGCGTGATCTCCCAGGCTGCGCGGGCCGATGGCGAGATACAGCACCACAATCTCCAGGGCCACCAACACGACCGGCGGCAACACCAGCGCCAGTACCACGGCGACAAGGACGGGCGGTGCCAGCAACACGGCGGCTGCCGTCAGGCCGGACGCGATGCTGCCGTGCCCGTCCGGGTTGAAACGGCGCTCGACGGCATCCGCCAGTGCCCCGAACAGCACCAGCGGGTGCAGCCGCCGGGGCTCCCCCAGCAGCGTATCCAGAATGACAGCGCCGATACAGACAAGCGCGGTAAGCAAGGCGTCCTCGTGGCAACATGGCGAAGCCGGTCAGTGTATACCGCGGCTTGACACCCGTCAGGGGCGGGCCGAACATCCGGTGCCCTCCATACACAGCGGGGACATGCCTGTCATGACCACCAACACGCCCTGGGACGCGCCGATTCCTGCCCCCGACACGGGCGCGGCGGACGCGGCCTGGCAGCGGCAGATGCAGCTGACCAAACCGCCGGGATCGCTGGGCCGCCTGGAAACGGCGACCGTGCGCCTGGCGGCGCAACAGCGAACGTCGCTGCCCGCGCTGGAGCGTGTGTGGATTACGGTGTTCGCGGGTGACCACGGTGTCTGCGACGAGGGTGTATCCGCTTTTCCGCAGGCCGTGACGGCCCAGATGGTCCGGAATTTCGCGGCGGGCGGTGCGGCGGTCAGCGTGCTGGCTCGCCACCTGGGTGCCACCCTGGAGGTGGTGAATGCGGGCACGGTGACGCCTCTGCCGCCTCTGGCGGGCGTACGCGATGAGCCGGTCATGCCTGGCACCGCGAACGCCGTCCGCGAGCCGGCCATGAGGGCGGCTCAGCGGGACCAGGCGCTGGCGCTCGGTGACGGGGCGGCGGCTCGCGCCAGCGACGCCGGCGCGCAGCTGTTCATCGGCGGTGACATGGGCATCGGCAACACCACGTCCGCCGCGGCGGTGGCCTGTGCCCTGCTCGGCGCATCGCCGGAGCAACTGGTCGGTCGCGGCACCGGGGTGGACGACGACGGGCTGGTTCGCAAGCGTGGTGCCGTGGCGGCGGCCCTGGCGCGCCACGGTGACGACCGCGCCCCGCTGTCCGTGCTGGCCTCCCTGGGCGGGCTGGAGATCGCCGCCCTTGCCGGTGCCATTCGCGGCGCGGCAAGCCGCGGCCTGCCGGTGCTGGTGGATGGCTTCATCGTCAGTGTCGCGGCGCTGGTGGCGGTGCGCCACACGCCGGATGTGGCGGCATGGCTGCATTTCTCCCACCGCTCCGCGGAGGCGGGTCACGATGCGGTGCTGCGGGCACTGGACGCGGAGCCCCTGCTCGATCTCGGCATGCGGCTGGGTGAAGGCAGTGGCGCTGCGGTCGCGGTGCCACTGTTGCAGGCGGCCTGTCGCCTGCACGGCGAGATGGCGACATTCGAATCGGCAGGTGTCAGCGATGGCGGTTGAGGAAACGCGCTCCACCTGGGTCGACCTGATTCGCCACGGGCAGCCCGAGGGTGGGCAGCGCTACCGTGGTCATCGGGATGATCCGCTGAGCCACGTGGGCTGGGAGCAGATGCGCGCCGCGGTGGAGCCGCGGGACCACTGGGACGTGGTGATCACCTCGCCGCTGTTGCGGTGCCGCGCCTTTGCCCAGGCGATCGCCGACGAACGCGGCATTCCGCTGCACGTTGAGCCCGATTTCAAGGAAATTTCCTTCGGCCGCTGGGAGGGCATGAAGGCCGAGGAGATCCTTGCCCGGGACGGTGACCGTCTGGCGGCGTTCTGGTCCGACGGCGAGGCGAACCCGCCCCCGGGTGGCGAGGCGTTGAGCGCCTTTCACGGTCGTGTTGCCCGGGGCTGGCATCACTGGGTGCATGCGCTCTGGGGGCAGCGGATCCTCGTGGTCGCCCATGGTGGCGTGATCCGCATGATGCTCGCCTGCGTGCTGGACGTGCCACCCGGGCGGCTCATGGCCGGGCTGCACGTGCCCTACGCCTGTCGCAGCCGCGTGCGCATGGACCGCACGGACCACGGGCTACTCAGTTGCCTCATGGCCCATGGTGAGGGCCCGCCATGATCCGCGGCCTGCTATTGGCGACGGTGTTCCTCACGCGGATTCCCGTCCGCCTCCCCGAGGAGCTTGATGAACGGGATCAGGGCATGGCCGTGGCGGCCTATCCGCTGGTGGGGCTCGTACTGGGTGTGGGGCTCGCGGTGCTGGCCTGGTTGCTCGGAGTGGCGGGCCTGCCGCCGCTGCCGACCGCCGTGGTGGTGGTCGCGGCACTGGCCGGCGTGACCGGCGCCCTGCACCTGGACGGGCTGGCGGACTCCGCGGACGCCTGGCTCGGCGGCCACGGTGACCGCGAGCGCATGCTCACCATCATGAAGGATCCCGCCTGCGGGCCGGCGGGTGTGGTCGCCGTCGTGCTGGTGCTGCTGGCCAAGGTGGCGGCGGTGGCGGCGCTGCTGGATGCCCCGGGCGGCTGGGTCGCCCTGGTGCTCGCGCCCATGCTCGCCCGGGGTGGCTGCGCGCTGCTGTTTCCCCTGCTGCCCTACGTGCGCGCCGGCGGGCTGGGTGAAGCGGGTGCCCGGCATCTGGCTGGCTCTCAGCTCACGGTGACGCTGGTCGCCGGTGTCGTGGTCAGTCTGGTGCTGGCCGGTTGGGCCGGTCTGGGCATGGTGCTCACCGCCGTCGCGGTGCTGTGGCTGGGCGTGTGGCTGATGCGGCGGCTGCTGGGCGGGTTCACCGGCGATACCGCCGGTGCATTGCTGGAGAGCACCGAGGCGGTAGTGTTGCTGGTGGCGAGCGCGATGGTGATCGGCGCGCAGGGATGACGGCATCCGCCTGCTTGCCGGCGGGTGAGTTGTCGGTGGATGTAAACATCCACCCTACGGCGCTACGGCGCTACGGTGCGATGGGAGCCGCGCGGCCGCGACCTCGCGTAGGGTGGACCTTCAGGTCCACCATTGTCTCTACGGTCCGGCCCGGGGTCGTTGTCAGATCTCACCCTTGAGCACGTGCGGCAGGCCGGCCACGGCCATCACCACGGTGTCGCACCGCTCTGCCAGCGACTGATTCAGCCAGCCCAGCTCATCGGCAAAACGGCGCGTCAGCGGATCCATGCCGATGATGCCGAGCCCCACCTCGTTGCTGACGATCACCGCGCGCCCCGGGTAGCGGGCCAACGCGGCCAGAAAGGCATCGCGCTCGGAGGACCAGGCCGCTCCGTCGTCCTCGCCCAGCATCTGCCCCAGCCACAGGCTCATGCAGTCCACCAGCAGCGTGGGCGCGTCGTCCGCGGCCAGGTTGTCCAGCGCCGTGCCGAGCGCCCGGGGTTCCTCCACGAGCGCCCAGCCGGACGGCCGCCGCTGCTGGTGGCGATGAATCCGCTCGGCCATTTCGCCATCCCCGGAGCGGGCGGTGGCGATATAGCAGACGGGCCCGGCGCCCGCCGCCACCAGGCGTTCGGCAAGGGCGCTCTTGCCGGAGCGGATGCCGCCAGTCACGAGACAATGTTGCATGGGCCGGATCATAGCAGGGAACCGGGATGCGGCGTGCCAACGAAAAGGGCCCGGCACATGGCCGGGCCCTTGGAGACCAGGATCAGATCCGGCCCTGATTATACCCCGAAGGCGTCCCGGGCAGTCTCCAGGGCGTCGTCCTCGCCATCCTTCGTGGTGACGCCATCGAGCCAGCGCTCCAGCAGCTCCGGATTGTTCTCGATGAGCTTGGTGGCGGCGTCCCGGTAGTCCATGTTGTCGTCCATGATGTAGGACTCACCCTCGTTACGCTCGTCCACGGTGAGCGTGAACTGCTCGAGCAGCTGCGCGGCGTTGGGGCAGCGGTCCTGGTAGCCGGCGTTGATGACCGTGTAGACCGTGGCTTCACCCAGGTTGGGGCCGAAGTAGTCATCGCCGCCTTCCAGGTACTCCATGTCCAGGTTGTGGTTCATGGGGTGAGGTGCCCAGCCGAGGAAGACCACCCAGTCCTCGTTGCGGGTGGCGCGCTCGACCTGGGTGAGCATACCCGCCTCGGAGGATTCCATGAGCCGCCAGTCGCCGAGGTCGAAGGCGTTGTCGTCGATCATGTCGAGGATGATCTCGTTGCCGTCGTTACCCGCCTCGATGCCGTAGATGCGGGATTCGAACTCATCCGCATGCTCGGCGAGATCCCCGAAGCTCTGGACGCCCGCCTCGTAGACGTAGGCGGGGACGGCCAGGGTGTACTTGGCGCCTTCCAGGTTGGCCACCAGCTTCTCCATGTCGCCGGAGTCCAGGTGCGGGCGCACCATGCTCTCCTGGGTGGGCAGCCACAGGCCCATGAAGGCGTCGCGCTCGCCGCTGGACACGGCCTCGAAGGAGATGGGCACCGAGGCGGAGGTCACATCCGTTTCATAGCCCAGGGTCTCGAGGACCATGGCAGCCATGTGAGTGGTCATGGACTCGCCGGTCCATTCGACGTTGGCGAAACCGACTTCGTTGCATTCGGCCGCGTCGCCGGCGTGGGCCGATGTGGCGGCCATGCCCAGGGCCGTCGCCGTGGCGATGCCGATGATTCCGTTTCTCATGATGGTTACCTCCGCGCTTGAACGCGCCCGTGGGGCGGCGCGTATTGAAAAGGGGCCGGTCGACGGAGCACGTTGCCGTTCAACCGATGCCGAATTAACTTTAATTGAATAATCAATCAATATCAAATAGACTGATTTCCAGTGAGCGGACAGGGCCATGCAGGGCCCGTTTGACGGGGAGTAGAGCCACATGCCGAAGCGTGGGATGGAGCCGATCCGGCAGCTGCAGTTCATTGAAGCGACGGTTCAGATCATCCATGAGGAAGGCCTGCACGGAACGACGCTATCCCGCGTCGCCAGGCGTGCCGGAGCATCACCCGGGCTGGTGGCGCACTACTTCGGCGACAAGTCCGGCCTGCTGCACGCCACGTTCCGGCATCTGGCGCGTGCGCTGGGCGCCGAGTTCAGCCGTCGGCTTCAGGGTGTGAGTGATGCCCGCGAGCGGCTGCTGGCCGTGATCGACGCCAATTTCGCCGAGTCCCAGTCCAGCCCCGCTGTGGTGAGCGCCTGGCTCGCCTTCTGGGGGCAGGTCAACCACCGGCCCGAACTGGCGCGCGTCCAGCGCGTGGTCACCAACCGGCTCAAGAGCAACCTGCTCTACAGCCTGCGGCAGCTGGTCGACGAGGACGAAGCGGAGCAGATCGCCACCGGCCTGGCGGTGATGATCGACGGTCTCTGGCTGCGCGCCATGCTGCGCACGGGCGGGTTGAACGTGGCCGAAGCCCGCGCACTGGCACGGGACTACCTCACGACGCAACTTGCAATACGGACGACGGAGACGACGGATGCCTGAGTTTGACGACCGTCTGCTGTGGATTGGCGGCCAGCCCGTGGACGCCGCGGCCGGTGGCCGGTTCGAAACCCGCAACCCCGCCACGGGCGCCGTGCTGGCGCGGGTGGCGCTGGCGGATGCGGACGATGTGGAGCGCGCCGTCGCGGCGGCGCGGGCCGGCCAGCGCGAGTGGGCCGCCATGACCGGTGCCGCCCGGGGGCGGGTGCTCCAGCGCACCGCCGAGCTGCTGCGCGCCAACCGGCAGGAGCTGGCACAACTGGAGTGCCTGGACGGCGGCAAGCCCATTGCGGAAACCCCGGAGGCGGATGTGGACTCCGGTGCCGACTGCCTGGAGTATTTCGCCGGGCAGGCCGCTTCGCTGCAGGGCGAGTACCAGGATGTGGATGGCGGATTCTTCTACACGCGCCCGGAGCCGCTGGGCGTGTGCGCCGGCATCGGTGCCTGGAACTACCCGTTGCAGATCGCCTGCTGGAAATCCGCCCCGGCGCTGGCCGCGGGCAACGCCATGATCTTCAAGCCGGCGGAGCTCACGCCCCTGTCCGCCATGCGTCTTGCGGAGCTGTTCCGCGAGGCCGGCCTGCCGGACGGCGTGTTCAACGTGGTCCACGGCTTCGCCGAGACGGGGCAGGCCCTGGTGCGCCATCCCGGCATCGCCAAGGTGTCTCTTACAGGCGAAGTGGGCACGGGCAAGGCCGTCATGCGTGACGCGGCCGACACGCTGAAGGCGGTGACCATGGAGCTGGGCGGCAAGTCGCCACTGATCGTCTGGGACGACGCCAGCCTTGACGACGCCGTGAGTGGCGCCCTGCTGGGCAATTTCTACACCCAGGGCGAGATCTGCACCAACGGCACCCGCGTGTTCGTGCACGAGGACGTCATTGACGACTTTCTGGAGCGGCTGCGTACGCGCACCGAAAAACTCCGGGTGGGCGATCCCGCGGACCCGGGCACCGACGTGGGGGCCATGATCTCCCCGGAGCACGGTGAACAGGTGCTCAGCTATATCGAGAAGGGCAAGGCCGAGGGCGCCACCCTGATCACCGGGGGTGAGCGGGTGACGGTACCGGGCTGCGAGGCCGGCTGCTTCGTCGCACCCACGATCTTCAGCGGCTGCCGTGACGACATGACCATCGTGCGCGAGGAGATCTTCGGCCCGGTCATGTCGGTGCTGCCGTTCCGGGACGAGGACGACGTCATCCGACGCGCCAACGCCACCGATTACGGGCTGGCGGCCGGTGTTTTCACGCGGGATCTCACGCGCGCCCACCGCGTCGTGGCGGCCCTGGACGCCGGCACCTGCTGGATCAACCATTACAACCTCACGCCCATCGAGATGCCTTTCGGTGGTGTGAAGCAGTCCGGCATCGGCCGGGAGAACAGCCGCCACGCGCTGACCCACTACACGCGCCTCAAGAGCGTGTTCGTGGCCTCCGGCGCCGTGGACGCCCCCTACTGAAACCCTCTCGCCGGCCGGCCGCCCTAGGGGCGGCTCGTGCCGTTGCGTATCGACCCAGCGGAGCCATCGCCATGGCGAGCGAAGAACGTTTCGACTACATCATCGTGGGTGCCGGCTCGGCGGGCGCCGTGCTGGCCCACCGGCTGACCGAGGACGCGGACGTCTCGGTGCTGCTGCTGGAGGCCGGCCCCATGGACCGCAGCCTGTTCATCCACATGCCCTCGGCGTTCGCCTATCCGCTCGCCGACGACACGTACAACTGGTACTACCACAGCGAGCCGGACCCGCACATGGACAACCGCGCCATGTACTGCCCGCGCGGCCGGGTGCTGGGGGGGTCAAGTTCCATCAACGGCATGGCCTACGTGCGCGGGCACGCCCTGGACTACGAGAACTGGGCGAAGGACTTCGGCCTGGCTGGCTGGGAATACCGCCACTGCCTGCCCTACTTCCGCCGCGCTGAGGATTTCGATCAGGGCGAGAACGCCTACCACGGCGTCGGCGGCCCGCTGCACGTGACCACCGGCGAGATGAAGAACCCGCTCTACGGTGCCTTCGTCGAGGCCGGCGTCGCCGCTGGCTACCCCCGTACCGAGGACATGAACGGCTACTGCCAGGAGGGCTTCGGGCCGATGTTCCGCACCACCAAGGACGGCTGGCGCTGGAGCACGGCGAACGGGTATCTCCGGCCGATCATAAAGCGGCCCAATCTGACCGTGCGCACTCGGGCGTTCACCCGGCGCGTGATCACCGCGGGTGAGCGCGCCATCGGCGTGGAGGTGGAGCACCGGGGCAGCACCACGGTGATTCACGCCGACCGCGAAGTGCTCCTGTGCGCTGGCGCGATCAATTCACCGCAGACGCTGATGCTCTCCGGCATCGGCCCGGCCGACCATCTGCGCGAGCACGGCATCGGCGTGGTGGCCGATCGCCCGGGCGTGGGGCAGAACCTGCAGGACCACCTGGAGATCTACGTCCAGTACGCCTGCAAGCAGCCCATTACCCTCTACAGCGCCCTCAAGCCCTGGAACAAGGCCATGATCGGTGCCGAATGGCTGCTGAAGCGCACCGGGCTGGGCGCCACCAACCACTTCGAGTCGGGCGGGTTCATCCGCAGCGACGCCGGTGTGGAGCACCCCAACCTGCAGTACCACTTCCTGCCCATGGCGGTGACCTACGATGGCAAGACCACCCAGCAGCGCCATGGCTTTCAGGCCCACGTGGGACCGATGCGCCCGGAGAGCCGGGGCTCGGTCACACTGACCAGCGCTGATCCGCATCAGGCGCCGCGCATTCTGTTCAACTACATGAGCAGCGAGCGCGATCGCCACGAGATGCGCCAGAGCGTCCGTCTGACCCGTGAAATCATGGCCCAGGCGCCGATGGACGACTTCCGTGCCGAAGAGCTGTCACCCGGCCCCGACGTGACCACGGACGCGCAGCTCGACGCGTTCGTCCGCCAGCATGGCGAGAGTGCCTACCACCCGTCCTGCACCTGTCGCATGGGAACGGCCGATGACCCGGGCGCGGTAGTGGATGGCCAGGGTCGCGTTTACGGCGTTGACGCCCTGCGTGTGGTGGACGCCTCGATCATGCCGCGGATCGCCAGCGGCAACCTGAACGCACCCACCATCATGATCGCCGAGAAGATTGCGGATGCCATTCGCGGTCGCGGTGCGCTCGTGGAGGAGCAGCCCTGGTATCAGCCGGCCAACCTGGCCACCCGGCAACGCGAGGGCGAACCGGAGCGGTCGCTGTAAGGCGTATGTAAGGCGTGTCCCTCCAGACTGTCTCTGTCCCCGGAGCATTCCCGGGACGGCGGGCCGCTCACTGCGGTGTAACCGAAGAGACATCATCGACCGAACAACAAGGAGGGTCACCCATGCGCAGGACCATGACGGCACTGGCACTGTCATCGGCGCTCGTCGCCGGCACCGCCCAGGCGGAGGTTCCCGGGCAGGGCACGTTCGCCCTGTCCATCACCGATCTGTTCTCCGGCCCGGCTGTCGCCCAGGGCCCCCTGGGGACCGGCTTCTCCGGTCCCACGTACAACGCCGGCTACTTCGTCACCGATGACATCATGCCGTACGGCTCGCTGACCATTTCCAGCGCGGAAGACACCATGTTCCTGCTCCGGGGCGGCTCCCGCTTCTACGCCATCCCGGGGGACACGGGCTCGCTGCGCACCTTCATCGATGGTGAGCTGCTCTTCTTCTCCAACGGTATGGACGCCGTCGGCCTGGGCGGCAATTTCGGCATGGAGTACCACGTTTCGCGGCATTTCAGTGTCTCCGGCCGTGTCGGTCTATCGCTGGTCAACCCCGACGAGGGCGACACGGTCTTCAACCTCGGAACCGCCAGTACTGCCGTGAACTTCTACTTCTAGGCTCTGCTCCCGATCGACCTCTTGAGCCGGTTTGGCCGGTCGCCCGTCCGGGGTGGCCGGTCTCTTTTTCGCATGCCGGGACGCCAGCGGATTGTGTTGGCCGTCCCCGCGTGGCAACATGCGCTTCGCAAACGCTGCAGGAAGCTGCGTTCCCGGCGAAAGGAATCGCGCCCGCCCCCATGCGGGACATTACCGCCGTGTTCGTGGCTCTTGTGAGGGAGCACACCACGAGGAACACGCGATATGGCAGAGCAATACGCATCAGCGGATGCTGAAACACCCGCCCCCGGAACGCTCTCCGAGACTGTCGGCTACGCATTCGCTCTGTTTCGGCGGCACTTTCTGCGCCTTCTCCCTCTCGGGATCGTTTTCCATGCGGCCTTCGCAGGCTACCTCCTGTACCTGAGTCGGGCTCCCTATGCAGACTCGGACCCTGGGTTAGGTCTGGTTGTGCTGCATTTACTCATGGTCATCCTGTTCTGCTGGGTATGGGCGTTTGGTGCCCGGTGCGTCCATGACCAGGAGGCGGCTGGCGATGTGGAGCCTTACGACGGCCATGCGGGGTTGTTCGGGCGGGTGATTCTCCTGTTTGTCCTGTTTCAGTTTCTTTCCGTCCTCGCCGTCTTTCCTCTGGTGTTCTTGATGGAGGTCGGCGGAGTGTGGCTGGCCGGCGTCGTGGCCATCGTCAGTGGCTTGTATCTGTCGATCCGCTGCTGGATGGTTCCCGTGGTCATGGGGGTGGAGGATCGGTACTCGATGGATGCCATCGGGCGCTCCTGGAAGCTCACCTCCGGTGGCCCGGCCTTTCTCCTGGCCCTTGGCGTTGTGCTCTTTGCACTGGCGGCGACCGCGGTACCCGGGATGCTGTGGAAACTCGGGCTGGATGCCGTCTTCTACCCCGGCTACCTCATGGACAACGGCACCGCCTTTTTCTGGTGGCTTGGTGTTGTCGGGGGGGAGGCGCTGCTCTTCCCGCTGTTCATCGCGGCCAGCGTCGCGGCGCTGCATGCGCTCCAGGCCGGCTGTCCGGCTGACGCCGAGACCGATGCCGAGACCGATGCCGACTAACTGCCCCGGGAGCCTCATATCATGAACGAACCGACGCTGACAGGCGATCAGTCACCTGCGCCCCGGGGCCTCATCGCGGCGATGGGGTGGACAATGGGGCTTCTCGCCCGGCACTGGTGGCGTTTGACGCTGTTCGGGGGCGCGGTGCTTGCGGTCATGATCGCGCTCCATTGGGTGACGCCCGTCTCGCGATCCGCCGCTTTTGTCTCGGCGTTCCTGCTGACGCAATTCCTCCATGTCTTCGCCCTGATGGCGGGGCTACGTCTCCTGTACAACTGGGAGCACGGCATCACGCCGTGGTGGCGGATTGGTGCATTGCGGCTGCTTCTGCCCGCCATCGGGGTTACAGTGCTGATGCAGTTGATGCTGTGGGCGATCTCCGGGCTCCTCTCCGTTGTCCTCAAGCTCTTCGGCCTGCCCTCCATTTCCGCCATTACACATGGGGCCCCGGTGTTATCTTCCGGGGCGTTCTCGCTGTTCGCGGTCGTTGTAATCGTCCTGGCGATCGTCCTGACGATCATCTCGGTGCGAATGGTCCCCTGGGTTCCACTGATGTCACTCCGCAGGCTCGGTGTGATTGCTGCCCTGAAACGCGCCTGGTCGCTCACCTTCGACAGCTGGTGGTTTACCGCCCTGCTGGCGCTGTTCTACGCCGCGTTGACCGTGGGGGCTGAAATCGCGCTTGAGGCCGGGCTCTACGCGCTGCCGCTGCACGGGTATGAGCTGTTCTGGTGGATCATGATGGGTCTGGCTCAGGCATTCATTGCCTTCTCCATCGCTCTGGTGGTCCCTGTGGGCTACGTGCTGGTGCACTCGCTGGAGGCGCGCGAGGCGACGAGGCTGGAGCAGTTGCGGCCGGTGTCGAGAAACCGGGACCAGTGAGAAAGGAAGACGCCACAAGGAGCACGTGGTATGGCAGAGCAATACGCATCGGCGGATGCTGAAATACCGGCCCCCGGAACGCTCTCCGAGACGGTCGGTTACGCAGTGACGCTCTTCCGCCGGTACGTTGTGCTCCTTCTGCCCATCGCGCTGTTCGCTCACGGATTCGTCGAGTGGTATTTCGTTTTCCAGTCCCGGGCTTTCCACAAGGGAACCGTCCCCGGCGTCTGGCTGCTCGTGCTACAGACCTTCGCTGTCATGGTGTACTGCTGGGCCTGGATGCTTGCTGCGCGACTCGTCCACGAGCGGGAGGTCGCAGGCGGCGAGGAACCCTTTAACGGTCATGTCGGGCTCTTTGGCCAGGCTGTCCTCCTGGTAATTCTATGTCTGATTCCCGCGATGCTCTCGGTCATGCCGCTGCTGCTGCACGCCTTGCTGACCGGGGGGTCGTGGCTGCCTTTCTTCGTGGCAGTGGCTGTCTTCATGTATCTGGCGACCCGTCTGTGGCTGACTCCTGTCGTCATGAGCACCGAGGATCTGTGGCCGATGGACGCCTTCGGGCGCTCCTGGGCGCTCACATCCGGCCTATCGGCCCATTTCATGACGTTGGGCGTCGTCGTTTTCATGCTGGTCGCAACCGTGTTGCCGGCGGTGCTCTGGAAGTCCGTGCTCGGCTCGGCGTTCTTTCCCGCCTATGTGACGGATGATGGCGCTGCCGTGTTCTGGTGGATTGGCGCAGTCGTCGTTGGGATGCTGCTGTTTCCGCTTTTCGTTACCACCAGCGTTGCGGCACTGCTTGCGCTCGAGGCCCGCGACCGGGCGAAACCCGATACCGACGAACGGATCGGCGGATTCTGATCACGGCCGCGCGGACGCTGGTGCACCCCCCGGAAGTGCCCAAGGTGGCGAGGCTGGAGCAGTCGCGGCCGGTACCTGGAAACCGGGACCAGTAAGAAGGGACACACCACAAGGAAGGCGCAATATGACACAGCAATACGTATCAGCGGATGCCGAAACGTCCGTGCCCGGGACGTTCTCCGAAACTGTCAGCTACGCATTCACCCTGTACCGGCGGTACTTTCTGCTCCTTCTGCCTCTGGGTCTGTTCACCCACGCGATCACCGAAGGCTACGTCCTCTACCTGTCCCGGAGTCTTGATTCGGTCATGGATTCTGTAACGGGGCTGATCCTGTTCCAGGCACTCTCGATCATCGTGTTCTGCTGGGCCTTGATGTTCGGCATGCGGCGCACTCATGTGCTGGAAACCGCAGGCTGGGCGGAACCCTTTAAAGGTCATCCGGGGCTTGTCGGCCGGATTATTGTCCTGCAGATCCTGTGTATGGTTCTTGGTCTGGCTGCCACCCTCCCGCTGATCCTGATCGCGCAGATTGGAGGGCCGTGGCCGGTTCTCATCCTGGTCATTGCTGGTTCCCTGTATCTGGGGGTCCGCCTGTGGCTGGTTCCTGCCGCAATGGGTGTGGAGGACCTGTGGCCGATCGACGCCTTCCAGCGTTCCTGGGCGCTGACGTCCGGTGCTCCGGCCTTCTTCCTGACGCTGGGCATCCTCGCTTTCGCCATGGTTGCAGCGGTGTTGCCGGGGGTGCTGTGGAAACACGTGCTCGATGTCGCGTTCCATCCCGCGTATCTGACGCACGACGGCGCCGCGCTCTTGTGGTGGCTGGGTGCCGTCGGCGTCGAGGCGGCGATCTTCCCGCTTCTTGTCACCACCGGCGTGGCGATCCTGTACGCTCTCAAGGGCCGGAGACTGTGCTGATCCCGGTGCAGTGCCTGATGCCGTCATCGTCCGGCTGCCGGGTACGCTCCGTGGTCCGGAGTCAGGCGCAGGGCGGGCCTGACGGTTCACTCTGCGGGCTGACAGGACGTCCGGACGGGTCAGTCCATTCCGCTTGCAGCGCTTGACCCCGTGCCGGCCAGATTGCAGATTGTGGGGTTGGAACGTGTGGGCACGGCTGCAACTGCCCGGCGAAGAATAAGAAGTGAGCGGGTGGCAACAATGCCCAGGATGCGGGTGCTACACAAGGATGATCAGGACCCATGGCTGCTTCCGGTAACGGATGATCCCGCGGTGCGTGCATTGTGGCAGGCCCGGGAGCGCGCTCATACGGATCCTTACGGCGCTGCCCAGACCGTGGAACCCTTGTTACCGGCACTGGCCCAGCGCAACGATTTATCGCCGTGGCTGGCGTTCACCATCGCCGTGACCGGGCGCATCCATACCCTGTCACGCTTTGATACCCTGGATCCCTTCATCGATTTCTTCGAAACGGAACGGCCCCACCTGGTTGCGCCGCCGGCCATTACCCTCGAGGTTGATTCCTGTTTTTTCGGGGCCCTGGTGTTTCGCAGGCCGGATCACCCTGATCTGGAGGAATGGGCGAGCCGGTGCGAGGAGGCTTTCGAGGCCGACGGGCCAATCTTCGCCCGCCTGAGTGCGGCCAATTACCTCCTTCTTCATCGCATCTGGTGTGGCCATCTGATGGCCGCCGACTCCCTGTGCAGCCGGATGATGGCGCTGCGGGAACGCACCGATGACGTGAGAAGCCGCCTGTTATGCCATTCGGCCAGCGCCATGATCCGGCGGTTGTTCCTGGATTACGACGCCTGTCACCGTGAGATCGAGCTCGGTATGCAGCTGGCGGACGAGACCGGGGTTCACTCCTGGGATTCCCACCTGGCCATGCAGGCGGCCTTTCTGGGGCTGAGTCGGGGGCGTGTCGAGGAAGGGCGTTACTGGCTGGACGCCATGGGGCCGGCGGCGCCGCCCGAGTACCTGCTGGATCGCTCCGGTTATCACTACACCCTCGCGTGGCTGCATTCGCTGGAGCAGCGGTTGCCCCGGGCCCAGGAGCACGCTGCCGAGGCGGTGCGCCTTGCCCGGCAGTCCGGTGCCGTATTCCCCCAGGCGGTGACGCACATGGGACTGGGCCAGCTCTATCTGGATCGGGGCCGTGTGGCGAGCGGGCTCTATCATATCGCCCAGGCGCGCCGTGTCGGCCGACGCATGCGGTCCGCAAAGCCCGTGCAGTTCATGCGTGGTCTGCTGCAGGCACAGGTGGCGTTCAAGCTCGGCATGCAGCGGCGGGGTGTGAAGGCGCTGCGCCACGCCCTGCAGGTGGGCAGTGCCGAGCATTACGTGAATTACCCGTGGTGGCGGCGCGACATCATGGCAGAGCTCTGCAGCGAGGCTCTGAAATCGGGCATCGAGACGGAGTACGTGCAGCAGCTGATTCGGTTGCGCCGCCTGCGTCCCCCGGCCGATACCGCTGTCGCCGCGGACTGGTACTGGCCGCTGGAGATCGACGTGCTCGGCACGCCGCAGGTGCTGCTGGATGGTGAGCCGATCAGCCTGGGGCCGAGAATGCAGGCGTTGCTGGTGGCGCTGGCCTGCCTGGGTGATCGGCGTGCGTGGGTGAGTCGCGAGGCGCTGGCGGATCACCTGTGGCCGGACAGTGAGGGTGATCGGGCGCAGCAGACACTGGATACGGCCCTCCATCGCCTGCGTCGGCAGCTTGGCAGTGACGAGGCGGTGATCGTCACGCGACCCGGTGCAGTGGCGCTGGATCCCGGGCTGTGCCGGGTCGACTACTGGGATCTACTGGATTACGTGGAAGCGGGCCATCTGGACCAGGCCGGCGTTCGGGAACTGCTCCACCTCGGGGCGCGGTTGTGCGGCGGGGCGGACGAGAGCCATCGCCTGTTGCTGCCCGTGGACAGCCTCCGTCGCCGCCTGGTGGCGCGGGTGCTGGATGCCGCTTCCGGCGAGGGCGTGCCTGTGGGCACACGTCAGTACTGGCTTGAGAGCCTTGTGGCCATGGTGCCGGAGGATGAGAGTGCCTGGCAGGGGTTGATCCGCCATTACCGGCACAACCGCATGGAGGCGGCTGCCAGTGATGCGGAACAGCGGTGTCGGGAGACCCTGGGAGCCGGGGCTGTCGCCGGATAGGCCGCTGCCCGGGCCCGTCAGCCGCCGGAGCGCAGCTTGCGGCTGTTCTCCACCGTCCGGAACACCAGCGGCGGGACGGGGCGGTCCCGGTCTGCCGCCTCCACTGCCTCGACCACTTCATCGTGCACGGGTGATTTCGGGCAGGTCGGGTCGGTGACGGCGGGATCCCCGGCGAGCAGATACGCCTGACAGCGGCAGCCGCCGTGGCACTGGCTGAGAATCTCGCAGCTTGCGCACGGCTCGGGCAGCCAGTCGTCGCCGCGGAAGATGTTGAACGCCTCGGAATCCTCCCAGATCGCCCGCAGCGGTGTGTCCACCACCGATGGCAGAGACAGGCCCGGAAGTCCCGCAGCCCCGTGACAGGGCAGCGCCCGGCCATCCGGTGCCACGCCGAGGAAGGTGCTGCCCCAGCCGTTCATGCACGGTTTCGCCTTGCCGTCGTAGTAGTCGGAGGCGACAAAGAAGATCCGCATGCGGCCGTCCACCTTCTGCCGCCAGCGCTCGGTCACTGCTTCCGCGTGCTCGATCTGCGCACGGGTGGGCATGAGCGCAGCGCGGTTGTGGAATGCCCAGCCGTGGTACTGGGTGTTGGCCAGCTCGACGTAGTCCGCGCCCAGATCCCAGGCGAGCTGCAGAATGCTGTCGATGTGGTCCAGGTTGAGCCTGTGCAGGACGATGTTGAAGACCATCGGGTAGCCCTGGGAGTGGATCGCCCGGGCGATGGCCTGCTTGTGCTCGAAATGGCCCCGGCCCGCCACCATGTTCGACAGTTCGCTGTCATCCGCCTGGAAACTGAGCTGGATGTGATCCAGCCCTGCCTGCCGCAGCTGCGCCAAGCGTGCCTCGTCCATGCCGACACCGGAGGTGATCAGGTTGGTGTAGAAGCCCATGGTGTGGGCTTCGCCCACGAGAATCTCCAGGTCCTTGCGCAGCAGCGGCTCGCCGCCGGAGAGCCCGAGCTGGACCGAGCCCAGCTCCCGGGCCTGGCGGAAGACGCTGAGCCACTGCTCGGTATCGAGCTCGTCACGGTAGTGGGCGAACCCGAGGGGGTTGGAGCAGTAGGCACACTGCAGCGGGCAGCGGTAGGTGACCTCAGCCAGCAGCCACAGCGGCATGCCCTGCACGGGCCGGGCTGCGGGCTGCGACGTCGCAATTGCTTCAGTGCTCATGGCCCTGCTCCTCCCACTGGACCCACCCCTGGCTGCGGGCATCCACCAGAAATTCCACCACATCGTCGGCCACGTCGGCGTCCGGGAACCGGCGCGAGAGTTCGTCGATGAGGTCTGCAAGGGTTCGACCGTCACACAGCGCGAGAATTTCCCCCGCGGATTCATTCAACTGCACCATGCCTTCCGGGTAGAGCAGCACGCGGGCCTCCTGGGCAGGTTCCCACTGCAGGCGAACGCCGCGGGCCAGGGCGATGGGTGTGGAGCGATCCATTCAGTCTCCCTCCGGAACGGCGTGATAGGGCGGCATTCCGACCACGTAGGCCAGGTACATGGCATCAAGCATGGTCCACAGAACGTCCAGTTTGAAGCGCAGCACCTCCAGGGCGCGCTCCTGGCGCTCGCGGGTGTCGAACAGATCCAGGGTCAGCGCCAGGCCGTGCCGGACATCCTCGCGGGCCTGTCCGAGACGGTTCTCGAAATAGGCCAGCCCCGCGCGATCCACCCAGGGGTAGTGGCGCGGCCAGGTCTCCAGCCTGGAGCGGTGCGCATCGGGTGCGAACAGCTCGGTCAGTGAGGAGCACACCGCCTCCTGCCACGGCTGCTGCCGGGCGAAGTTGTGGTAGGCGTCCACGGCGAAGCGCACCCCGGGGAGGACTTCGTCCAGGGAGGTCATGCGCTCGCGGGAGACGCCCACGGCGTCACCCAGCGCCAGCCAGGCGGCAATGCCGCCCTCGTTCCGGTCATCGCCATCGTGGTCGATGATGCGCTGGATCCACCGGCGGCGGACGTCACGATCCGGACAGTTGGCGAGCACCGCCGCATCCTTGCGCGGGATGTTGATCTGGTAGTAGTAGCGGTTGATTACCCACCCCTGCATCTGCTCGCGGGTGAGCTCCCCGGCGGCCATCATCTTCTGGTAGGGGTGGTGGAAATGGTAGTACCGGCCCAGCGCGCGGAGCTGGCGCTCGAATTCTTCCCGGCTCCACGGTGCCTCAGAGCTCGATGACCATGCCGTCATGGGCAACCTCGATCCCCTCCTCGGCCAGTTGCGCCCGCTCGGCGGACGCGGGGTCGAGAATGGGGTTGGTGTTGTTGATGTGAATGAGAACGCGGCGCGCGCGGGGGTAGCGGCGCAGGCGTTCGATCATGCCGCCCGGCCCGGTCTGGGGCATATGGCCCATCTCCCTGGCGGTCTTGCGGCCACCCACGGTCCGCTGCATTTCGTCGTCGGTCCAGGTGGTGCCGTCCACCAGCAGGACGTCTGCGCTTGCCATCCAGGTCTCCAGGTGGGGCTCCATCTCCCCGAGTCCGGGCGCATAGAAGGCGGCGCGTCCGCTGCTCCGGTCCTCCAGGAAAAGCCCCAGGTTGTCGCCGGGCCGCGGGTCGGCCCGGTGGGGGGAGTAGGGCGGTGCCTTGCTGGTCAGCGCCACGGGCGTGAAGCGGATGCCGGGCACCTCGGCGGGCTCGACCGCCTGTCCATCCAGCGGCAGGTTGTGGACCTGCGTGCCGCAGTAGTGGGAGAGGATCTCGAGGATCGGAAAACCGGTCCGCAGATCCTCTTCGGCCCGTTCGCTGCAGTAGACCGGCAGTGGTGTTGCGCTCTCGCGCAGCATCAGCAGACCGGTGACGTGATCGATCTGGCTGTCCATCAGCGCGATCGCGGCAATGCCGGTATCCCGTGCACCGCGCCCGGGCTGGAGCTCCGGGGTGGCGAGTATCTGCGCGCGAATGTCGGGGGAGGCGTTGATCAGCAGCCAGCGCTGGCCATCGGCGCTGACCGCGATGGACGACTGGGTGCGGCTTTCGTCCGCCAGCCGGCCGGATCGTGCCTCACGGCATCGGGGGCAGTTGCAGTTCCACTGGGGGAATCCGCCGCCCGCGGCGGATCCAAGCACGCGAATGCGCATCGGTTGATTGATCCGGAAGAACCGGGGCCGGCGTGTGCCGGCCCCTGTCGAGTCACCGTGCGGTGACGTACAGGTTGATTTCGAACCCGAGTCGAATGTCGTTGTAAGCAGGCTTGGTCCACATACAGCTTTACCTCCCCGTGTAAAGAACGGCAGATGAAGGCGGGAGCAACATGCTCAGGCCCGGTCCCGCCAGCCGGTACTTGAGTATAGACAACACCGCGATTGTGCACAGGAAAACCCCGGAATGCCCCGCTCTCAATGGCGGGGGGTCGCGGGTTTTCAGACCGCTGCTACTATTATATCTACCCCTTACCTGTCAATGACGTGAGCGAGTCAGCAGCGGTTCGAATGTCAGCGTCGGCACCGGTATCAACCGGGCCCCATGTTACGGGAGGGACGGAATCATGGACAACGCGGTATCGATTCACCCGGTGATCGACCGGGGCACCCCCCGGGAAGACTCTGGCTTCCGTGGCGGAACCCTGGCCTGCAAGTGCAGCCAGGATCCGGTGCAGGTCAGAGTCGACGCCCAGGTCGCCCACAACCACGCCTGTGGTTGTACCAAATGCTGGAAACCCGAAGGCGCGCTTTTCTCCATGGTCGCCGTTGTTCCGCGGGAGAAAGTCAGCGTCACCGCCAACGAGAACAAGCTCGACACTATCGATTCCGGCGCTGTCATCCAGCGCCACGCCTGTCGCGATTGCGGCGTCCACATGTACGGCCGCATCGAGAACAGGGACCACCCCTTCTACGGTCTCGACTTCATCCATCCCGAATTGTTCCGCGAGGAAGGTTGGGCGCCGCCGGAGTTTGCAGCGTTCGTGTCGTCGATCATCGAATCGGGAACACCCCCTGAGCAGATGGACGATGTGCGCTCGGATCTCCGCCGGCGCGGGCTGGAGCCGTACGACTGTCTGTCGCCACCGTTGATGGATGTGATCGCCACGCATACTGCGAAAGCCAGCGGCGCTTTGCGGGCGTGACGGGCTAGACCGCGGCCTCGGGGCCGCTGAGGTTGCAACCGCAGGATGCGGTAACGCACGACAACGAAGAGCAGTGATGCTGTGAAGTGTGGTGAGGAGGGCTAGAGCGGATTGGTTAATCGAATCGTTGTTTAACAATCAGAACAAGCTGCACTGCAGTACCTCTTGGAGGAGGAGCCATGTTTAGAATTCGACACTGTTTAGCGGCCGCAGCAATCGCGGCCATGGCAACCACGGGCGCTCAAGCGAACCAGAGCGTCCTCGACATGCAGGACAACCCCGAACTCTGGCCGACCCAGCTCGGGAATTACGCCGGTAACCGTTACAGCCGTCTGGACCAGATCAACCGGGACAACGTCCAGGATCTGGTGCCCACCTGGCAGTTCTCCACCGGTGTTCTGCGCGGCCATGAGGGTGGGCCGCTGTATGTGGGCGACGGGCGGCTGTATATCCACACCCCCTTCCCCAACCGGATCTATGCGCTGGATCTGGAAGACGATGGCCGGGTGATCTGGATGTACGAGCCCGACCAGGACTCCCGGGTCATCCCGGTCATGTGCTGTGACACCGTCAACCGCGGTCTCGCCTACGCCGATGGACGTCTGTACCTCAACCAGGCGGACAATACCGTTATCGCCCTGAACGCCGAAGACGGTGAACTCCTCTGGAGTGTCGACAACGGCGATCACACCGAGGGCGAGACCATGACCATGTCGCCCCTGGTGGTGAACAACAAGGTCATCGTCGGCAACAGCGGTGGTGAGTTCGGTGTCCGCGGTCATATCACGGCCTACAACGCCGAGACCGGTGAAATGGAGTGGCGGGGCTATTCCCAGGGACCGGACAGCGACGTGCTGCTGGACCCGGAGACCACCCTGATGATGGGCGAACCGGTGGGTGAAGCGGATCTGGGCGTTACCACCTGGCCGGATGACGAGTGGGAGCGTGGTGGCGGTGCCCCCTGGGGCTGGGTGACCTACGATCCGGAGCTCAACCTTATCTACTACGGCACCGGCAACCCCGGCACCTGGAACCCGGCGCAGCGGGCGATCGATGGTGAGCCGGCCGACAACAAGTGGGCCATCACCGTGTTCGCGCGGGACGCCGACACCGGTGAGGCCAAGTGGGTCTACCAGAAGGTGCCGTTCGATGAGTGGGACTACGACGGCGTCAACGAGAACCAGCTGATCGACGTGGAGTGGAACGGCGAAGACCGCAAGGGCCTGGCGATCATCGATCGCACCGGCTTCGGCTTCCTGCTGGACCGCGAAACCGGCGAGCTGCTGGTGGCGGAGAAGTTTGCGCCGGAGACCAACTGGGCGACCCACTACGATATGGAGACCGGCCGTCCGCAGGTGGATCCGGAGTACAGCACCTTCCAGCAGGGTGTCGACGTGAACACCACCGGTATCTGCCCCACCGCCATGGGCGCGAAGAACATGCAGCCCAGCTCCTACTCGCCGGAAACCGGCCTGATCTACGCCGGCATCAACCGGATCTGCATGGACTACGAGCCCTACGAGACCGAGTACGTCACGGGTCAGCCCTACGTGGGGGCCACGCTCAACATGATGCCGTCGCCCGAGGATGCCGGTGGCCACGGTGGCCTGGGCAGCTTCATGGCGTGGGACCCGGTCGCGGGTGAAGTGGTGTGGGAGATCGACGAGCGCTTCGCGGTCTGGAGCGGTGCCCTGACCACCGCGGGCAATGTCGCCTTCTACGGAACCCTTGAAGGCTACATCAAGGCCGTGGACCTGGAGACCGGCGATCACCTCTGGCAGTTCAAGACCCCGTCGGGAATTATCGGCAACATCAACACCTTCCAGCACGAAGGCAAGCAATACATCGCCGTGCTCTCCGGTGTTGGTGGCTGGGCCGGTATCGGTCTTGCCGCCGGCCTGACCGATCCCGAAGAA
This sequence comes from Aquisalimonas asiatica, assembly GCF_900110585.1. NCBI lineage: Bacteria > Pseudomonadati > Pseudomonadota > Gammaproteobacteria > Chromatiales > Ectothiorhodospiraceae > Aquisalimonas > Aquisalimonas asiatica. The sequence continues at coordinate 187,699 of NZ_FOEG01000006.1, forward strand.
GGCCTGGGCGCCGTGGGCGTGTTCGCCGCGCTTGATGACTACACCAAGCTCGGCGGCGTGCTGACGGTCTTCAGCCTGCCCGATCGTTGATCCGCAACGCCCTGACCGCCCGATCCGCCCCGGTTGCAGCAACCGGGGCGGATCGGGCCACGGCCGGTGCGGATCGGCCGCACCGGCTCCATGCCAAGCGAACAAGACGGTGAGCCGGTATGACGATGAACAACAAACTCTGGATGGGGCTGGGGGTTGGCGCGGTTGCCTCCCTGGCAATCGTGTTCGGACCGACCAGCGCATCCGGCGACGACGCCGACTCCGGCGTGCACGAGCCCGGCGTCTATACGGTGGAGGACGGCAAGGTGGACGAGCTCACCTTCCGGGGGTACGAGGCCTACGCGCGCAGCTGTGCCGCATGCCACGGCCCGGATGGCGTTGGCTCGTCGTTCGCACCCAGCCTGGTGCGCGCCGCCGAGCGTCGCGGCTTCGACGAGTTCAGCCGCACGGTGGCGGAGGGGATGGAGGTCCAGCCGGGCCAGGTGATGCCCTCCTTTGCCGATGATCCCTATGTCATGGAGCACGTGGGCCACATCTACAGCTACCTGAAAGCGCGGGCCGACGGCGAGGTGGGACGGGGCCGGCCCCAGGTAATCGAGGAGGAGTGAGCGACGCGTCAACGCACCACGACGAAGATACAGAACCAAGGGGGTGCAATGCATCGTCGTAGCTGGCGTACGGCAATAGTGGCCTGCGGGTTGCTCTGCCTGTCCGGTGCCTTCGGGGTGCCCGCCTGGGCAGGGCCACCGGAGATCACCGAGCGCGGGCAACTGCGGGTGTGTGCCGACGGCAACAACCTGCCGTTCTCCAATCGCGATGGCGAGGGGTTCGAGAACCGCATCGCCGACATGATGGCCGAGGAACTCGACGTCCCGGTGACCTACGTCTGGGCGCCGCAGATCATGGGGTTTGTCCGTAACACCCTGGATCTGGGGGTGTGCGACGTCATCATCGGCGTGGCCGCCGGATACGAGCTGGTCCGGAACACCAACGCCTACTACCGCTCGGTCTATTCCCTGATCGTGCCGGAGGACTCGGATCTCGACGTGAGCTCGCTTCACGACCCCGCCCTGGCGGATCTGCGCCTCGGTGCAATCACCGACACCCCACCGGTGGTGCCCCTGCGCAGCGCCGGCGCCAGCGTCAAGACCTACGCCCTGCAGGCGGACACCCGCGTGGTCTCGCCGGTGCGCAACGCGGTGCAGGACGTGGCTGACGGCGTCACGCAGGGCGCCGTGCTGTGGGGGCCCATTGCCGGCTACTACGCCAGCCGCCAGGACCCGCCGCTTCGGGTCCTGCCGCTGGTGGGCGATACCCCCGGGGCGCACCTGCAGTTCCGGATCACCATGGGGGTGCGCCGTGGCGAACCGCGCTGGATGGACTGGATCAATGACTTCATCGACCGGCGTCAGGCCGACATCGACGCGGTGCTCGCCGACTACGGTGTGCCGCTGGTGGATCGGCACGGGCAGTTGATCCCGGTCGACTCCAACGAGCAAGGAGACTGACACCATGCTGCGACGTTTTCGCTATGGCGTGGCCGGCGGCGTGATCGCGCTAATGGTTCTCTCGGCGGGCAACGTGCAGGCGCAGCGCGCGGCCACCGGGCCGCCGGACTGGCCGTGCGTGCAGCGCCTCATTCCCGAGCTGAGCTGGGGCACCCTGTGGGCGGGGCCATCGCCGGAGGAGCTGGAGCGTGACTGGTGGGACGACGAGGAAGCAGCCCGGGTGGTGCGACACGCCGCCGCCAGGGGCACCAGCGACCAGGAGGCGCTGGAGCGCGTGCGTGCTTTTCTCGAGGAGGTGGACTCCGGCAACGAAGAGCGCCTGACCCTGCTCTTCGCCGGCCTGTTCCAGGAGGTCAACCGCGAGCGCACCCGCACCATCAACGCCGTGCGGCGATACGCCCGCGGCCAGGTGGAGCGCCTCGACGCCATTTCCGAGCTGGTGGACACGCTCGAGGAGCTCCGCTCCGAGGATGCCGATCCAGAGCGTATTCAGCGCGTCGAGGACGAGCTGTTCTGGGAGCGGCGGCTCTTCGAGCAGCGCCAGGACTCCCTGCAGGCCCTGTGCGACAAACCTTACCTGCTGGAGGAGCGACTCAGCCGGCTGGTGCGGGAAATCCAGACCAGACTCTAGCTTGAGGGGGTGCGATGCGGGGACAGACCGGCGTGGCAGGGAGTGTGCTGGCGGCGTTGCTGCTCGCGGTGACAAGCGCCATCGCGCCGGGGGCGCTGGCCGAGGACCCGGACGTGATGACCATTGGCTATATCGGCATGGAACCGCCCGGCGACCGGGCGCCGGTGTCCCTGCTGGACCCGGAGCTGGATGACGAAGGTGTGCAGGGCGCGCGCCTAGGCATCGCGGATAATAATGCCACGGGCCAGTTCCTCGGCCAGGATTTCACCCTTGTAGAGGCCATTGTCCCCGACGACGGTGACGTCCACGCCGGCCTTGATGAACTCGTCGACGCCGGGGCCCAGTGGATCGTCAGCGGTCTGCCTTACGAGGCGCTGCGGTCGCTGATGGAGCACCCGGACGCCCAGGCGCGTGTCGTCTTCAATGCCGGCGCCCCGGACGACAGCCTCCGTGGCGAGCACTGCCGGGCGAACCTGTTCCACACCATGCCCAGCCGGCGCATGCAGGCTGATGCGTTGGCGCAGTTCCTGCGCTACAAGCGCTGGAACCGCTGGGCGCTTGTCCATGGCAACACCGATGAGGACCGGCGCCTGGTGGCCGCCTACCGGGACGCCGCCCAGCGCTTCGGCATGCGGGTGGTGGGCGAGAAGGAGTGGCCGCACACCGCCATGGCCCGCCGGGCCGAGGGTGGGTTTCACGCCATCCAGCGCGAGATCCCCGTCTTCGTCCAGGACTTCTCCGAGCACGACGTGCTGGTGATCGCCGACGAAACCGACTATTTCGGCGAGTACTTTCCGCATCAGACACGGCTGCCCCGCCCGGTGGCCGGCACCCAGGGGCTGATGCCCACCGCCTGGCACCGGGGCCACGAATCCTGGGGCGCCGTGCAGCTCCACCGCCGCTTCGAGGACCAGGCCGAACGCTGGATGACGCCCCGGGACTTCGCCGCGTGGGTGGCCGTGCGGGCGCTGGGTGAGGCGGCCTCGCGCACCGGCTCAGTCGAGCGCGAGGTGGTGGAGGCGTACATGCTCGGCGACGACTTCGCCCTCGCCGCCTACCTGGGGCAGCCCGTGAGTTTCCGCTCCTGGGACCGGCAGCTCCGCCAGCCGATGCTGCTGGCCGGGCCGCGGATGATCGTATCCGTGTCGCCACAGGAGGGGTTCGAACACCCGAACACGCCACTGGACTCCCTCGGGCACGACGCCCCCGAGTCCCGGTGCGAGCTGGACTGACCGGCATGGGCCCGCGCCCATGCATCACCCCGGAGAGCCGGACATGATCACCAGACCTGGAGCCCTCTGCTGTCTACTCGTGGCACTGCTGCTGGTGCCGCCCGCGGCCCTTGCCGAGCGCGTGTTCGTCTCCAACGAGAAAGACAACACCATCTCGGTGATCGACGCCGAGAGCATGGAAGTCACCGACACCATTCGTGTCGGCCGCCGCCCGCGGAGCATGGCATTCAGCAACAACGGGGAATGGCTGTTCGTGGCCGTGGGCGATGACGAGGCCATCGACATCATCGACCTGGAGACCCTGGAAGTGATCGCGCGCCAATCCTCCGGGCCCGATCCGGAGGTGATTCGTGTCGATCCCAACCGGCCGTACATCTACGTCTCCAACGAGGACGACAACATCGTCACCGTCATCGACTACGAGCGCCGCAGCCGCGTGGCGACGGTGCCGGTGGGGGTGGAGCCCGAAGGGCTGGCCATCAGCCCGGACGGCAAATGGATCGTCAACACCACCGAGACCTCCAACATGGCGCACTTCATCGACGCCGAGTCGCTGGACGCCGTGCACCATGTGCTGGTGGATGCCCGCCCGCGCCACGCCGTGTTCACCCATGACGGCGCCGAAGTCTGGGTTTCGGCAGAGATCGGCGCCACCGTGTCGGTGATCGACATGGACGACCTGGCGGTCACGCACACCATCCGCTTCGACATCCAGGGCGTGCCGCGGGAGACCGTGCAGGCCGTGGGGGTGGAGCTGACGTCGGACGGCCGTTACGCCTTCGTGGCGCTGGGGCCGTCCAACCGCGTGGCCGTGGTGGACCAGCAGAGCTACGAAGTGCTGGATTACATTCTGGTCGGGCAGCGCGTGTGGCACCTCGCGCTCAACAGCGACGAGACGCGGCTATTCACCACCAACGGCGTCAGCGGTGATGTGACCGTGATCGACGTGGATGCGCTGCGGCCGCTGCGCTCGATCCCGGTGGGCCGGTTCCCGTGGGGCGTGGTGGTCAGCCCATGAGTGTGGCGGTGGCTCCGGCGGGCGCGGATCCGGCACTGGAGGTGGCTGACCTGGACTTCAGTTACAGCGGCAAGCCGATTCTGAAGCAGGTGGGTTTCTCCGTGGCGCAGGGGGGCTTCGCCGTGCTGCTGGGCCCCAACGGTGCCGGCAAGACCACCCTGTTCTCGCTCATCACCCGCCTCTACGACCGGCGCGTGGGCACGATCCGGGTTGGCGGCTGCGACGTGCGCGACCTCTCCACCGCGGCGCTCGGGCAGATGGGCGTGGTCTTCCAGCAGCCCACCCTGGACCTGGATCTCACCGTGCGGCAGAACCTCGCCTACCACGCCGCGCTACACGGCATGAGCACCCGCACGGCAAGGCGTCAGGCAGACGAGCAGGTGGAGCGGCTCGGCCTCGGCGACCACCTGCGTCGCCGGGTGCGGGAGCTCTCCGGCGGGCAGCGGCGGCGGGTGGAAATCGCCCGCGGCCTGCTGCACCGGCCACGGTTGCTGTTGCTCGATGAGCCCACCGTGGGGCTGGACGTGGCCTCCCGCCGGGGCATCGTCGAGCACGCCCACCGCCTCAGCCACGACGATGGTGTGGCGGTGCTGTGGGCCACCCATCTCATTGACGAGGTGCACGCCACGGACCAGGTCATCGTCCTGGACCGGGGCTGCGTGCGCGCCGACGGCGGGGTGGCGGACATCCAGGCCGCCACCGGCACGGCCACCATCGCCGATGCGTTCGACGTGCTCACTGAAGCGGGGCACGCATGAGCAGCGTTATCGCCTACGCCCACTGCATGCGCGGCATCCTCACCCGCGAACTCATGCGATTCGTGCACCAGCGCAGCCGCTTCATTGCTGCCCTGGTGCGGCCGCTGGTGTGGCTGCTGGTGTTCGCCGCCGGATTCCGCATGGCGCTTGGCGTGGCCATGACCGAGCCCTACCAGACGTACATCCTGTACGAGGAGTACATCGTCCCCGGCCTGGTGGGCATGATCCAGCTCTTCAACGGCATGCAGAGCTCCCTGTCCATGGTGTACGACCGTGAGATGGGCAGCATGCGCGTGCTGCTGGTGAGCCCGTTTCCGCGCTGGTACCTGTTGCTGTGCAAACTGCTGGCGGGGACGCTCGTCTCCATCGTGCAGGTCTATGTGTTTCTGGCCATCGCCTACGCGTACGGTGTGCAGGCGCCGCTCGGCGGCTACCTCTACGTGCTGCCGGCGCTGATCGTCACCGGTTTCATGGTGGGGGCCCTGGGGTTGCTGCTGTCATCGTTCGTGCGGCAGCTCGAGAACTTCGCCGGCATCATGAACTTCGTCATCTTCCCGATGTTCTTCATCTCCTCGGCGCTCTACCCGTTGTGGCGCCTGCAGGAGTCCAGCGTCATCGTCTACCAGCTGGCGTCGTGGAATCCGTTCACCTATGCCGTAGAGCTGATCCGGTTCGCCCTCTACGGGCACTTCAACACCACCGCCGCGCTGATCACCGGCGCCGTCGCCGTGGTGTTCACCGGCCTGGCGATCCTCGGCTACAACCCCGCCCGCGGCATGATGACCCACAAAGCGGGCAACGGCGGCGACTAGCGAGACGTGGTGGATGTAAACATCCACCCTACAACGGGCCCTGCCGCAAACGACCGTAATGACCGTAGGGTGGACCTTCAGGTCCACCAACCAACCAACTAATCGGAGGAAATCTCCCTCAAATACCGGATCACCAACTCCCGCTCCCGCTCGTCCAGCCCCCAGAACACCATCCGCGAGCCCGGAACCACCTGCTCCGGATTCTCGAGAAAGGCGTCCAGCGTCTCCGGGGTCCACACCACGTCGGCGTTCTCCATGGCGGGTGAATACTGGAACTCGCTCACCGCGCCAGCCGGCCGGTTGAGAATGTTGTGCAGGCTTGGCCCGGCCCGGTGGCTGCCCGGCGCAACCGCGTGGCAGCCCGCGCACTGGGTGATGAATATCCGCTCGCCGCGCACCAGGTCGGCGTTGTCCGCCACGGCCGGTAATGGCGCCAGCAGCACAAGCACCCACCCGATGGAGCGCGTGGCGCCTAGAAGCATCGCAGATCCGCTTCCGCCTGCGCCCGCCGGAACTCCTGCATCCGGTCTTCCATGCCGCGCTCGGTGCGGAACAGCACACCCAGCTCGCCCCGGCGCTCGCGCATGCTGAGTATCGTCTCCGCTTCCTCGTAGTCTTCGTAGGGCATCAGCTCCGCAATCACGTCGATGCTGCAGGCGCACTTCTGCATGACGAGCTGATTCTGCCCATTGGCCGCCATGCAACCGAGCACATAGTCCACACGGGCGGCGGTGGGGTAGTCATTGGCGGCCGCCACCCCGGGTGCCCCGACGAAAGCCAGAAGCAGCAATGGCGCAATGCCGTGAATCAGGCTCCACCGTTTCATTGTGTGATGCTCCCTGATGCCGTCCCGCGTTATTGGAGTATAGACGCGGTTTCCGGATGCTGGCGGCCATAGCAGGCGCCAATGTTCGTCGGCGCAGTCGCATTATTTTAGGGACTGCCTACGCGGCAGCGAACGTCGATCTTGAGGCCTGCATGCAGGACCGGATTTTCTGAGCTGCCTACGCGGCAGCGAACGCAAGAAACGTGTCGAGTGGCCATAGGCGCGTTTTCTGAGCTGCCTACGCGGCAGCGAACCATCGGGGACCTGCCCGAGGGCCAGCTGTGGCTTTCTGAGCTGCCTACGCGGCAGCGAACAACCGCGTCGCCCACTGGGGCGGCATCCGCGATTTCTGAGCTGCCTACGCGGCAGCGAACGATCGAATGCTCGAAAACCTGCAGCGCGAATGTTTCTGAGCTGCCTACGCGGCAGCGAACTTCTTCCCGCCGTCGATGACGTTGAAGCCGTGTTTCTGAGCTGCCTACGCGGCAGCGAACCCAGGAAAACGAGCGGGGACGCCGTGCGTTCTTTTCTGAGCTGCCTGCGCGGCAGCGAACTCCAAGCGAGTGCCCGGGTCTCGAACGTGTCATTTCTGAGCTGCCTACGCGGCAGCGAACCCTGGCGCCGTCAGCGAGGTGCTCTACGGGCTTTTCTGAGCTGCCTACGCGGCAGCGAACGAACGGTGCCGTGGTCGCCCTAGACGAGCTCTTTTCTGAGCTGCCTACGCGGCAGCGAACGATCGCGTCACCACTGAAGGCTTGATCGGTGATTTCTGAGCTGCCTACGCGGCAGCGAACAACCAGTAGTTATAACCAGTAGATCCTCACACATTTCTGAGCTGCCTACGCGGCAGCGAACAGTCGGACCACGGCGGTCATGAAGGACGAGGTTTTCTGAGCTGCCTACGCGGCAGCGAACGATGTGACCGCCCGGGAATGTCTTGTGCAGCATTTCTGAGCTGCCTACGCGGCAGCGAACGCGCGACACTGCACCTCGGGCGCTCCCCATGGTTTCTGAGCTGCCTACGCGGCAGCGAACACAATCCGGCGCTGGGAGTACGGTGACGCCGATTTCTGAGCTGCCTACGCGGCAGCGAACCGCCGCGCCGAGTACCGACGCGCAATCCGCGATTTCTGAGCTGCCTACGCGGCAGCGAACTGGTCATCGGGGCGGTGATCTGCTTGGACATATTTCTGAGCTGCCTACGCGGCAGCGAACCGGGAGCTGGTAGTGGAGGTCGTCATCGGACATTTCTGAGCTGCCTACGCGGCAGCGAACCGTGGTCCGAAACTGACTGGCTGCCCTCGCCATTTCTGAGCTGCCTACGCGGCAGCGAACTCCCCGTTGACACGTGCTCCGCTACCGGCAGTTTTCTGAGCTGCCTACGCGGCAGCGAACATGGACACCCGCCAGGACATGGAGCGGGCTGTTTTCTGAGCTGCCTACGCGGCAGCGAACCTGAAGGGGCAGGACAGCAAGACGTTCCGCCATTTCTGAGCTGCCTACGCGGCAGCGAACATTCCCGTTACGCGGCGGCGGGGCAGCCATTATTTCTGAGCTGCCTACGCGGCAGCGAACCTCCCATGTCCCGGTTGTGCCTGTCAATTCGATTTCTGAGCTGCCTACGCGGCAGCGAACTTCCTGCTGGCCGATCTCTGCGAGCATCTGTCTTTCTGAGCTGCCTACGCGGCAGCGAACGACATGGTGCTGTTCCGGCCCGACAGTGCCGATTTCTGAGCTGCCTACGCGGCAGCGAACATGAAGGATCTAGACCGGCGTCTGCGGCAGCTTTTCTGAGCTGCCTACGCGGCAGCGAACCCGTGGGTGTCGGAGCGGTTGGACTCCCGGATTTTCTGAGCTGCCTACGCGGCAGCGAACGCTGTCTGGGTCACTACATGGAGCCCTACGATTTTCTGAGCTGCCTACGCGGCAGCGAACGCGCCGTACAGGAAGGCGTAGATGAAGGTCTTTTTCTGAGCTGCCTACGCGGCAGCGAACCTATCTTATACGCAGTCCTAATGGTGGTTCTGTTTCTGAGCTGCCTACGCGGCAGCGAACCAGAAGTCCTTCCAGTTCGAGGCGGTGTCATATTTCTGAGCTGCCTACGCGGCAGCGAACCGGCAGGAACATCTGCTCACCAGCCCGGGGACGTTTCTGAGCTGCCTACGCGGCAGCGAACTCACAGTTCCACGCAGCGTACGCGCTCGATGATTTCTGAGCTGCCTACGCGGCAGCGAACTTACGGCTTGAGCGATGCGCGCTGCCGCAGGGTTTCTGAGCTGCCTACGCGGCAGCGAACCGCCTGCCAGCCCTCCGGCAGGGGCATGACAATTTCTGAGCTGCCTACGCGGCAGCGAACGCCAAAGCCGCAGCGAAGCGCATGATAGCGAGTTTCTGAGCTGCCTACGCGGCAGCGAACGCGAGCCATTGCCGTGCGCCAATGCGTAGTTTTTTCTGAGCTGCCTACGCGGCAGCGAACAGCTTCAGCAGTTGCCGGGTGAGCTCGGAGTATTTCTGAGCTGCCTACGCGGCAGCGAACGGGGTGGCGTTGTGACTCTCAGGGACGGTCCATTTCTGAGCTGCCTACGCGGCAGCGAACCGAAGAATACTGCGGAGAGTTGGTATGAGTCATTTCTGAGCTGCCTACGCGGCAGCGAACGGGATATCTGGACCGGGCCGCCGGATGCTAGGTTTCTGAGCTGCCTACGCGGCAGCGAACAGCGACGAGTGAAGTGGCCCCCAAATTTTGGACAGGTGCCTAAGCTCTGATTCATCATCTCCACAAGGAGGAGAATCATGAGCAAGAAACGCAAGCAATACAGCCCATCGTTCAAGTCCAAAGTCGCTCTGGCCGCCCTCAAGGGTGACCAGACCACATCCGAGATCGCCGCCCGATTCCAGATTCACCCCACCATGGTCAGTACCTGGAAGCGCGAGCTGCTGGAGAACGCTCCAGACCTCTTCGAAGGCAAGAGGAAGGCCGGCAAGCAATCCGATGAGCCCAGCACAGACGAGCTTTACCGCGAGATCGGTCGACTGACGGTGGAGCGCGATTTTTTGTCGCGCAAGCTCGATCAGTAAG